>DAIQPD010000211.1:0-7095 GCA_036787535.1 Chryseolinea sp. | reverse complement strand
GAATGCTTAGATAAAATGATTGTGTCTGTGAGTGATCAATAATGGAAAAATATCACCAGGGTTCCAATGAAGGCACATTTGTAGACTAAATCAAGTAAGGTTCAATACTTTAAATCAACTCCTCAAATCAATTCCTTAAACCAATTACCGCGGAATTAGCTCCATTAGCAATCTTCAAATAACTCATAAAACAATCGTTTGCGATTCCTTTAAAAAAAATTGCGATGCGTTTGCGAAGGTTGTTGCGGAATTCTTCATATTGCAGCATGAAATACAACCAAGTCACCATTAAAGATATCGCCCGCGAGCTGGGCATCTCTCCTTCCACAGTTTCTCGCGCGCTGAAAGATCATCCCGATATTAGTGTCGCTACGAAAAAAGCTGTAAACGAACTGGCTGAGAAGCTTAACTACCAACCCAACATTGTCGCGTTGAGTCTGCGACAAAGTAAAACCAACACCATTGGTGTGATCATCCCTGAGTTAGTTCACTTCTTCTTCTCTACTGTTATCAGTGGAATTGAAGATGTAGCCTACAGTGCTGGTTACAATGTCATCATCACACAATCCAATGAATCATTGCAGCGCGAGAAAATTGACATCAAGGCGCTTTTCAATAGCCGCGTTGATGGAATGTTAATCTCGCTTTCGCGTGAAACCAATACTTTCGATCACATCGATAGTATCCTCGCGAAAGGCGTACCTATCGTATTCTTTGATCGCGTTTATCAAAACCAAAACTCAAGCATGGTGATCGTAGACGATTTGAGCGGAGCAAAAGAAGCGACACAACATCTTATTGATCAAGGATGCAAACGCATCGCCCACTTAGAAGGGCCACCAAACCTAGGTATTACACAACAACGACTTCAGGGATACTTAGATGCCTTGAAAGACAACAACATTGCAGTGAATAAAGATTTGATCGTGTCTTGCCCTCTTGGAACTATCGAGGAAGGTAAAATGGCGACCGAACAACTTTTAAAAATGGCGCAACCACCGGATGCGATCTTCTCTACAAACGATCCTGCAGCCATGGGTGCTATGCAAGCAATCAAGGAAGCGAAACTCAATATTCCTAAAGACATCGCAGTAGTTGGTTTTAGTAACTGGTTCTTTAGTGCCTTGCTTGAACCACCATTGACTTCTGTTGATCAACCTGGATTTGAAATGGGACAAGAAGCAGCCAAACTTCTTATTCGCCAAATCGAGTTTAAATCGAAAGACAACGAAGACCCAACGCCTGAAACAAAAGTTTTGAAGACACGCCTGATTGTGCGCGACTCTTCTCTGAAGAAGGGCAAGAAAAAATAGTTAAGAAAGTTAATGGTTAATGGTTAATAGTTAGCAGGTGTTTGAGATCAGGCGCGTTGCTAATACGCGAGGGTTTTCATCTTTAACGAATAACTATTAACCATTAACTTTTTTCTAGACAGTTACCGCAATCGATTTCTGACTTTTGTCTACTTGAGTCGTAGGATTACTTTAGTTTATTGGCTTTACTTACAATGTTAATCTAACGTAAAGTAATGGCATCATTAAGCAATTCGCTCAGTCAAAGTCTTGGAAAACTAAAAGATTGGAAGAAGGAATCATTTGGTATCTCCGGAGAAACCAGTCGTGAAAAATTTCGAATACTCGTTTACAATGAGTCGATTATCAGAATCAGTCTAACACGATCAGATGCATTCGATGATCTTTCCTACTCTGTAGTTGCCAAACCAACAGGTAAAGACTTTACCATCGTTGATCATGAGCAGCTAATCGAGATCAAGACTTCTAAAACCATTCTTGCCATCGAGAAGAACCCGATTCGTTTTCGATTTACAACGTTAGATAACCGCGTAATTAACGAAGATGATCCGGCCTTCGGAACAAGTTGGAATGGTGAACAAATAACTACCTACAAAAAACTTCAGGAAGGAGAGCGATTCATAGGCCTCGGAGAAAAAACCGGTGGACTGGACAGAAAAGGATCAGGCTACCAAAACTGGAACACGGATAGTTTTGCCTACTCAACAGGTGCCGACCCGCTCTATAGCTCCATGCCTTTTTACATCGGCATTCACAATGGACTTACCTATGGTATCTTCTTCGACAACACCCATAAATCGTTTTTTAATTTTGCAGCATCGAACAATCGGTTTTCAAGCTTCTCAGCGGATGCCGGTGAAATGAATTACTATTTTATTCAAGGTAATTCCGTTTCCGAAATACTTCAGCATTACACACATCTTACTGGTAGGATGGAAATGCCTCCACTTTGGAGCATCGGCTACCAACAATGCAGATACAGTTATTATCCCGATAAGGAAGTTTTAGCACTTGCACAAACCTTTCGTGATAAAGACATTCCTTCAGATGTTATTGTGTTTGACATTCATTACATGGAGCAATATAAAATATTCACCTGGAACAAGAAGGATTTTCCTGACCCGAAAGGTTTACTTGATAAACTAAAGGCAATGGGCTTTCATGTTGTGGTGATGTGCGATCCGGGAATTAAAGTCGAGGAAGGATACAAAGCGTATGACGATGGAATAGAACAGAATATCTTCATTCAATATCCGGATGGAACAAACTATACCGGACAAGTATGGCCGGGCTGGTGTCATTTTCCTGACTTCACAAATCCGAAAACACGTTCGTGGTGGAAGGATCAGTTTGAAGAATATGCAGCACTTGGCGTAGAGGGATATTGGAACGACATGAATGAAATTGCCACATGGGGGCAAATGATTCCTGAAAATATTGAACTTGATTTTGAAGGTAATCGGGCAACGATGCGCAAGGGAAGAAATCTGTATGGTTTTCAAATGGCACGAGCTACCTATGAAGGAACAAAAGCCTTACTGAAAGGTAAGCGTCCGTTTAACTTAACCCGTTCTGGTTTTTCAGGTGTTCAGCGCTACGCAGCCGTATGGACCGGAGACAATGTTGCGTATGATGATCACATGATGTTAGGTGTGCGCATGGTAAATAGTATGGGTCTAACCGGTATCGCTTTCGCGGGATATGATGTTGGTGGATTTGTTGGAAATGCTGACATCAATCTTTTTGCACGATGGATTTCCATTGGCTCACTCTCTCCTTTCTTTCGCGGACATTCCATGATTAATAGTCGCGATTCAGAACCGTGGTCGTATGGAGAAGAAGTAGAACAGATTTCGCGCAACTACATTAAGTTCAGATATCAACTTTTACCGTATATCTATTCGTTGTTTTTTGAAGCGAGTATCAATGGAATGCCTGTGCAACGATCGCTTGCCATTGATTATACGCACGATCCAAAAATTTATGACGGGCAGTTTTTTAATCAATACCTATTTGGTCCTTACATTCTGGTTGCCCCTGTAGAAAGCAATAAAGATTTTGTGAAAGTTTATCTCCCACAAGGAGATTGGTACTATCTCTATACCGGAAAAAAATACGAAGGCAATTCAGAACTCTTAATCGAATGCCCTTTAAATAAATTACCTGTGTTTGTAAAAGCTGGTGCATTGCTACCCATGCAACCCAGTAAATCACACACAAAGGAAATTACCTTAACCCATATTCTTCATGTGTACACTGGAGGCGATTCTACCTTTACACATTATGAAGATGATGGCTCTACGTTCGATTATCAGAATGGCGATTTCGCAAAGCGAACCATTGAAAACAAAAGCAGTGAACATAAGGTTATCCTTTCTTCAGTAGAAGGTAATTTTGTTGCACCTGTAACGAAACTCAGAATTGTTTTTCATGGCTTAGCTGAAAATGCAGAATCAGTAACCATTAATGGAAAAACAGTAAAGCTGGCGAAAGAGATGAATCAATTTTTTGCAGCCATGCAGAAGTATGATCCATTCTCTGATCCCGAGGCAGCACCATCTGAACCCATTCATGCCGTAGAAACCGAATACTCTCCAAAGGAGATAATCATTTCCTTTTAAGATTTCTTTTTCAGCATTCAGAATCAACAGAGTATCATAGGTAATCTCAACTGTTTTATGGACTTTAGTGGAAGAACGTACCTCAACAAAAACACGTGAAGGTATTTGATAATAGCCTCCTTGTGTTTACAACCGACAACGATTAACATTATTATATGAGCACAGCAGCATTGGGTACAAAACCCAGAATGAGCTTTTGGCAAATTTGGAATATGAGTTTTGGTTTTTTCGGAATTCAGTTTGGGTTTGAATTACAAAACTCAAACATCAGTCGGATTTTTGAAACCCTTGGGGCTAACAAAGATGAGATTCCAATTCTCTGGATTGCTGCACCTCTTACTGGGCTTTTGGTTCAACCCATAATCGGTTATTTAAGTGATCGCACATGGCATCCGTATTGGGGAAGACGAAGACCCTTCTTTTTCATTGGTGCAGTATTGGCAACGATAGCATTAGTAATAATGCCAAATTCTCCATCCCTATGGATTGCTGGTGGTATGCTTTGGATACTTGATGCGTCCATCAATATTTCAATGGAACCATTCCGGGCTTTTGTTGGAGATAAACTAACCTCTGAACAAAGAACTGCGGGCTTTGCTATGCAAAGTTTTTTTATTGGCACGGGATCGGTAATTGCCGCCCTATTGCCATGGGCTTTCAAAAATTGGTTTCACATGAGTAACACAGCTGAGACCGGAGTTATTTCTGATTCAGTAAAATGGTCATTCTATTTAGGGGCATTCGCTTTCCTATCTGCAGTACTGTACACGGTGTTCACAACGAAAGAATTTCCTCCAGAAAGTATTGAGAAGTTAAGAGAAGAGAATAGGAAGGCAAGTTTTTTAAGCGGGGTTAAAGAGTCTTTCATGGGAATTTTTAATATGCCAAAAGCGATGAAGCAATTAGCCTTGGTTCAATTCTTCACATGGTTCGCATTATTCTCTATGTGGATCTATTCAACCAACGCAGTTACCGCTAACATCTATGACATGAAAGTTACTAAAGAACTCTATGATGCTTTACGATCAAATGTTATCGATAATGATGACAGGACTAAACAGAATAGTTCATTAAAGAAAGATATTGAAGAAATAGAGCGATTTCAAAAAGATGAACAAACTAAAACTCTTACAATCAACTTAGCGAATCATTATTTAGAAAAAAAAGATCTCAGCGAATCCGACCAACAACAACTTAAAAAAGTTCAACAACAATATAACGATGGTGCCGACTGGCTTGGCGTATGCTCATCTGTTCGGAATGGTGTTGCTGCAATCTTTGCCTTTATCATTCCAATGATAGCAATGAGAGTTGGGCGAAAAAAGACGCATATGATATGTCTTTTAACTGGAGGTTTCGGACTAATTTCATTGAACTTCATCACTGAATCATGGATGATTGCACTTTCGATGGGACTGGTAGGTATTGCATGGGCGAGTATTTTATCTATGCCATACGCAATACTATCAGGCTCCTTACCTGCAAATAAAATGGGATACTTTATGGGGGTCTTTAATTTTTTCATCGTAATACCTCAAATTGTAGCGGCTACCATTTTAGGTTTCCTGACGATCAATGTCTTCGGAGGAAATACAATGTTGACTTTAGTTTTGGGCGGAGGATTTATGATACTTGCTGGGTTTCTATCTCTTCGTGTTGAGGATAAAGACTAACTTTTTCTGCAATGAAAAGAATCTTCTTGTTTCTCTTGGTGATCACTACCTGTACCTTTTCGGAAGCTCAGCTGTACTACTCTTTTCAAAAACAAATCAAAAGACTGTATTCAACATCATCAACCGAAGTAGAAAAAACATGGCAGGAACTTTCAGATCAAAATCAAATTCCTCTCGTAGACGAAGACTCTGTCGCATTCTTATATCGAGGTGATGCTAAAACCGTTTCGTGGATGGGTGACTTCAATGGTTGGGGTTATGATAAGAAGTTTAAAAATGTGGGAACAAAAATTCCCAACACCAATATCTGGATATTGAAGACATCTTTTTCGGAAGATGCTCGTCTCGATTATAAAATTGTGGTAGATGAAAGCAACTGGATTCTTGATCCTGCCAATCAACATCAACAATGGTCTGGTGTTGGTGGCGGAAGTCCCAATTCAGAATTACGTATGGCACGATGGAAAGAAGATCCAATCACTCACCCTAGTGATGCCATTCCGCATGGCCGGGTTGAAAAAGATATTTTAATCAACAGTTCAGAATTAGGATATCAGGTTACGTACAGTGTTTATCTGCCCGCTAATTATAATGCAAAATCAACAGAAGTATATCCAATCATCTATGTAACCGATGGCTATGAATACATGCACGAACGGATGGGCAATATGATTACCATTCTTGACAATCTCATTCATGAAAAGAAAATTAAACCCATCGTTGCCGTTTTTATTGATCATCGCGAACCAGTTAATCGATCAAACAATAGAAGGATGACAGAGCTTGCGATGAATGAGCACTACCTCCATTTTGTGACGAATGAACTTATCCCTAAAGTAGAGAAGCAATTTCCGATTAGTAAAAATCCGGCAGATCGTGCTATTATGGGTACATCCATGGGAGGATTAGCCGCGGCCTATTTTTCGTTTTCAAAACCTGAAATTTTTGGATTGGCTGGAATACAATCACCAGCGTTTTGGTTTCGTCCCGAAATTTATACCTATTGTGATAATCCCGATCATCCACCTGTAAAGACCTTTATGACCTCCGGAATGATTAATGATACGAAAGAAGGTGCAGACAAAATGAAGCTGATCCTGGAGAAGAACACCTGCAGACACCAATACAAAGAAGTGAATCAGGGGCATTCATGGGGAAACTGGCGAGATCTGATTGATGATATGCTTATTTACTTTTTTCCAGCGAACTGATTAACTTTCAGGCATCAATTTTGACTTTACCTCCTCAAAAGCCTATACCTATGAAATCCAGACGTTTACTTTTTCTGTTTTTGCTCATCTTAACAGCTTGCAGTTCTGGCAAGAAAGCCTATGAACAAGGAGATTATTATAGCGCTGTGCTTCAAGCCGTAAATAGACTACGTCAGAAACCAGATCATGAGAAATCGGCTGAAGCTTTGCGAAATGCCTATCCATTAGCCATTGAACGATTACAAGAGCAGGTCAATAATGAAATAGCTTCTAATTC
>DAIQPD010000210.1:0-7107 GCA_036787535.1 Chryseolinea sp. | reverse complement strand
CGTCAGGCGCTTAATTTGAGCTTTTATTAATCTAAATTTTTGTCTTTAAGCATTTCAAAAGGGCTGTAACCGAATTGGAATAAGCTGCGTCATAGAGGCAAAACTTAAAACAATACAATTATGGATGAGGGAATGTTTGGAATTCTAATGGTCATCGTGATCACCTTGGGAGCGTTCATTATGGTTATTTACCTGCGCAAGTTTCAAAACATTGAGCGCATGGCGATGATCGAAAAAGGAGTTAGTAATGAGTTGTTTAATACTATCGGGCAACGCAACACCTCGTTTCCGCTTCGTGTTTCATTGCTATTTATTGGTGCAGGTCTTGGTTTGTTAATGGGTTATTTTCTGGATCAGACTTTTGGTATGGAAGAGGTAGCGTATTTCTCGATGCTCTTCATTTTTGGTGGCCTTGGATTGGGCGCAGCATACCTTATTGAGGAGAAGAAAATAAATCAATCGAAGTAATATACTTGTAAATAGATCGCCCGACTATTTTTAGTTGGGCGATTGTTTTTTAATCAGTATAGTTGTCTCAATTTAATTGGTGGTAAAACATTTATTTCTAGAGTGAACCTAACCTATTTCACTTTCGGCAGGCTTTACTTCATCAATTTGAACCTTTGGTATTTTCATTTTATGAAAGGGCAAGTAAGTTCACGCACATGCTTATCAATCTTTGTTCTTTTTTGTTTTAAAAGAATGCTTGTGCTTAGTTTTAATAGGTTAATGGTAATGTACATCAGTCTCTTCTGCCATTTCGAATAGGATTCTTTGATTGCCTGAATCAAAATAAGATTATTAAATTTCCGGAATGGATCAGAAAAAATTAAAGCTGCTCTTCAGCTTACCCGTAATTGTTGCCGCACTTGGCTACTTTGTTGATATCTATGATTTGCTTCTTTTCAGTATAGTCAGAATTTCCAGTTTGAGTTCACTTGGTGTGCCTCAAGATCAGCTATTTGAGAAAGGAGAATATTTGTTGCGCATGCAGATGACAGGCCTGTTATTAGGTGGAGTGATATGGGGCGTTATGGGTGATAAACGTGGAAGACTTTCTGTTTTATTTGGATCCATCTTGTTATATTCTGTTGCGAATATTGCCAATGGCTTTGTGACAACGGTAGATCAGTATGCCTGGCTAAGGCTGATAGCTGGTATTGGACTGGCCGGTGAATTGGGTGCAGGTATTACCTTAGTTTCCGAAACATTGCCAACGAATCTTCGCGGATACGCAACTGCTATTGTAGCCAGTGTAGGATTGATGGGTGCCGTAATGGCAAATCTCGTTTCGAAAGTTTCGGATTGGCACATGGCCTATTTTATTGGAGGTGGTTTAGGTCTTGTGTTATTGTTGGCGCGAATCAGTGTCTTTGAATCAGGAATATTTTTAAAGACAATGCAGAAAAATATTGAGCGAGGAAATTTCTTTCAGTTATTTCAAAAGAAAACTCGCTTGAAAAAATTTCTGGGATGTATTTTCATCGGTTTACCGATTTGGTTTGTTATTGGAATTCTGATTAGCTTTTCTCCAGAGTTTGCTGGCGTGCTGGGAATTGAAGGCACTGTGATTGTTGGAGACGCGGTGATGTTTTCATACATGGGATTGGCCGTTGGAGATTTGATAAGCGGTTTCCTCAGTCAGATATTGCGGTCGCGTAAGAAGATTGTTTCCATTTACGTTTCACTTACCTTCTTATTTGTTTTGTTTTTTTTATTTAGTCCATTTAAATCGCTAACCGTATTTTATGGTATTTGTTTTCTTCTCGGTGTTGGGGTTGGTTACTGGGCTTTGTTTGTTACTATCGCGGCAGAACAGTTTGGAACAAACCTGAGATCTACGGTAACGACATTTGTTCCAAATATTATACGTGGATCGCTTATTCCAATCACATTTGGTTTTAAATACTTGCGTGATACGTTGGGCGTTGTACAAGGTGCATTGATCATTGCAGTTATCACTACCATTATTGCATTTATTGCTTTGCGCGCAGTAGATGAAACATTCGGAAGAGATTTGAATTTTGAAGAGGAGTAGAGTATGTTAGGCAATAGTTAAATGTTAATAGCAGTTAATTGCTTAAACTTTTAAATTCTTGTACTTAACACAATAAACAACAAGTTTTGGATTTTAATGGTCAGCCTTATCCTAAAGACGACTGACCATTAACATTTAGCGATTAAAAAAGAAAGAGCTTGCTTAATGAAAACTTTATCCTCAATTTTCAATTGAAATTTGGAGCCGTGGTTAAAAAAGTCATTTTCGTTTTTTCATTTCTCTTCTTGGCAATCTTTTGCTTTGGCCAGAATCAACATTTGATTGACAGTTTAAAGCGATCTTTTACAAAGTCATCCCCTGAAGAACAATTCAAATTATTAAACGAAATCGGTTTTCAATATCGATTATCGTTTCCGGATAGCACTGTTTTTTATTGTTTGAAAGCGTATGAATTAGGCTTGCAGATAAAAGTTAAAAAAGAGCTTTCTAAACCGTTGAGTTTCATTGGGCTTGCGTCAGCCTACAAGGGTGATTTTGAAACTGCATTGGATTATCATAACAGATCAATTAAAGTAGCGCAAGAACAGCATGACACCATTCAATTAGCCTATGGATATAATAATTTAGGCCGGTTATTTTTTGATCAGGGAGATTTATCGCGTGCATATGCTAATTTCAGTGAGGCACGGAAGATATTTGATCATAGCGGAGATAAAGTAGGTCAGGCATACATTTATAGAAGCCTATCAAATCTTTTCAAGTCACAGAAGGATTACGTCAATGCTCTCGATATGTCCATTCGTGCATGCAATCTTCGTAAAGAAGCGGGAGATCCAAGAGCAGTTTTGTCAGCCTTAACGGAACTGGGATTGGTGTATAAAGAAATGGACGATTCCAAAAATGCCTTATCCTCTTTTCGTGAAGCAGAAGCAATTGCAAATGCAATTCAGGATAACGCAAGTCTTGCTGAAATAAAGCTTGGTGTTTCCGAATTGTTAATTTCAATGGATAGCCTTGATGCTGCTACTAATGAGATTAATAATGCAGTAGAAAATCTGAAAGGAATATCCAATTCCAATTTATCTTCCCGCATCAAATTGATTCAGGGTCAGATTTTATACAAGAAGAAAAAATTTAATGAAGCGATCCAATTATTTGAGCTGGTAATTGCGGATGCAAGTAAGAGCCAGAATATCGCTCAGAAGATGGAGGCTAACTATTACCTATCTAAAATTTTTGAGGCACAGGGAAACGAGCAAAAAACTACGGTTTACACAAATCGTTATTTATTGTTGAAAGAATCGCTGGATAATATTGATCTGACTAGGCAAATTGAGCGGCTGGAGTTTCAGCTGAAGATTGAAAAGAAGGAAAAAGAAAACGATCAGTTGAAAGCGCTGGAGAATGAAACTAAAACGACCATTCAGCAACAACGTCTTCAGAATATTGTATTAGTGGTAGTGATCTCCTGTGTTAGTCTGATGGTGTTGTTTCAATGGTTGAACAGTAGAAAACGTAGAATGGCCAGCATCTGGTTAACGGCAAAAAATAAAGAGATACAAATTCAACGTGAAGCAATTTTGAAACACAATGAAGATCTTAACAAAAGAAACCAACAACTATCGGATTTAAACAATGAAAAAGATACGTTGATGAGCATTGTTGCGCATGATCTGAAATCTCCATTGAATAGAATAAAAGGATTGGTGAATATTATTGAATTAGAGAAAGGTATTACCGATACCCAAACCTCTTATTTGAAATTGATAAAAGATTCAACACAAGCCGGTCTTGATTTAATTACAGATTTACTGGATGTTCATTCTATTGAAGAAAATGTATTGCCCACCTATGATTCCCTTGAGCTTTGTCCTTTCGTTTCCCAAAAAGTAACTGCATTTAAAATGGCGGCAGAAGCGAAGAAGATTGAGCTTAAATTGAATTGCTCTATTTCCATTTCAGTTTCGACAGATCAGGATCATCTGGGTCGCATCTTAGATAATTTAATTTCAAATGCAATTAAGTTTTCGAAAGAAAATTCTATTGTGGAAATTTCATCAGGAGCTAATCAAACGCACTTTTGGATTAGTGTAAAAGACAGTGGCCCTGGATTTTCGGAAGACGATAAAGAGCAGTTATTTAAAAAGTTTAAAAAGCTAAGTGCAAGGCCAACCGGTGGAGAATCATCAAATGGTTTAGGGCTAGCGATTGTAAAAACACTGGTAGACCGGCTAAACGGAGAAATTACCTTAACATCTGAGCAGAGAAGAGGAAGCGATTTTAAGGCAACATTTCCGCTAAACTGAGTTTGCCTGCAATTTTATGTCTGGGGAAATGAATATCTTATCGATGCAAAACCCAATCATTCTGTGCCACAAAAGTATTTAGCTACTATTTTTTTGTTGTTCAATAGCGCACTTTGTTTCGCTCAAAACCTGAGTGAAATAAAGAAACTGAAATCTGAAATTATCAGGACTAAGGAGAAAGATCAAATCAAGTTACTAAGTGATCTTGCCTGGGAATACAGATCGTCATATCCCGATAGCACAATTTATTATGCATCCAAGTCGCACGCACTAGCTCAAAAATTAGGAGACAAGAAGAAATTGGCGCGCCCCTTGAATTTTATTGGACTTGCTTATTTTCATAAAGGCAATCATCTGGATGCATTTGATTATTTTAATCAGGCTTTGAAGGTAGCCGGAACGCATCGTGATTCTTTGCAACTGGCACATGCTTATAATAACATCGGCAGACTTTTTTTGGAACAGGGAATTTTACAACGTTCCCAATCTTACTTAACACAATCATCCCAGATTTTTACGGACATGAAAGACTCCTCCGGTATTGCGTATTCGTATCAGAGTCTTGCGGGGTACTATAAAATCAAAAAAGGTATTTCGGAAGCAGAAAAGTATTACAAGGCAGCTTTCGAAATACGACTGGCGCTGGGCGACACGAGAGAAATTATGTCGGCCATGATTCAGTTAGGGAAACTGTATATGGATAGCCAGTTAAACGATAAAGCCCTTTATTATTTTGAGAAAGCAGATTCTATTGGTAACGAAACAAAGGATGCCATCATATTGGCAGAAATCAAAACATTGACAGCGCAATGTCTGATGAATAACGGAGAACTGGAGCTGGCTGAAAAAATGGCGAGTGAAGGATTACAATACATTAAGAGCTCACAAAATGTCCGGTTGCTTCCGGGAGCATATTTAACCATGGGGCAGATTCAATTTAAAAAGGGAAATCTTTACAAGGCAAAAGAGAACTTTAACCGGGCAGTGGAAATTTCAACCCTTCGAAAAGATTTGAATACACGAATGGAAGCCTACTTTTTTTTGTGGCAAACCTTTAAGCAAGAAGGAAAAGTAACAGAGGAATTGGCCAATTATACACAGTACAGTACGTTGAAAGATTCGCTCCGATCATTGGAGGTAATTCAACAAAAGGATCGTTTTCATTTTGAAATGGAAATAGCAAAACGCGAACAGGAAAATGAAATATTGAAAGTAAAAGAGGGACGGAAAACTGCTTTCATTATTGTTCTGATTGTTCTTGTTCTTTCGGCACTTATCGTTCTTTATTTACAGGTAAGAAACAGGAGAAGAATTTTGCACGTCAACCATCTGCTTGAAGACCGAAATCGGGAGATCAAAAAAATCAATAGTATTCTCAATGTAAAGAACTCAACCCTTGAGAATCATATGACGACACTTGTAAATTTTTCGAAGAATCGAAGTATTGCTGTTGGAAATCTGACTCAAGCCATGCGCGATATCGTTTCCATAACTGCCAAAAATCTGCAGGTAAGTCAGGTTAGTATTTGGGTGTATGACGCTGAAAAGAAATGCATAGAATCCATTGCAGGTTACAATTTGAAACAAGACAACTACGTCAAGACTATGACGTTGCGCTTCGAAAGTGCTCCTCAGTATTTCGATGCGCTCAAGAAGGAACGAATGATCATTGCGGAAGATGCCCGGACACACGAATACACCAAAGAGTTTGCGGATTCTTACTTTACGAATCAAAATATTTTCTCCTTGCTTGATGCTACCTTCTTTTTAGATGGTCATTTGAAAGGATTGTTGTGTTGTGAGCACCAGCATGAAATGAGGAAATGGACCACAGAGGATTTGATTTTTGTAAGCTCAGTTGCCGATATTATTTCGCTTGCTTTCCGCACGTCACAGCGATTGGAGTATGAACACCACATCAAACAACAGAACAAAGAGATTGCGCATATCAATGAAGGACTTGAAGAGCGTGTGAAACAACGAACAGAAGAATTGGAGATACAAAATAAAAGATTAGCAGAGTATGCGTTTATCAATTCGCATTTACTCCGTGGCCCGCTTTCAAGAATTTTAGGATTGATCAACTTGATGGAGCACGATAAGACAATGAAGGAAGGTGAAATATTGGGTTTGTTACGTAAATCCGGAGAAGAGTTAGATCAGGTTGTAAGCAAAATCAATACTGCGATAAGTGATGGAGATTACATTACACGAGAAAATATTGAATAGTAGTGATAGCATGGAGATAGGCAAAGAGGCTGTAAATTGAACTGTGTCAAAGTAGGACAAACACTAACTTTGACACATAATGAAAGAGAAAGAACAATTCAATTTAGAAGAGATTAAGAAAAAAGCCTTGGAGCAATTCCGCTCAGGTAAATCCTTGTATGGTAAGGATGGAGCATTTGCTCCTATGCTCAAAAGTTTTTTAGAAGCTGCCTTGGAGGGCGAGCTTGATTCACATCTTGATGAAGATGAACGGAAAGAAGGCAACCGTAAAAACGGCAGGACGAGTAAGACGATTCAAACTTCAACTGGCGCATTAGAGATAGAGACAAGTCGTGATCGCAACGCAACCTTTGAACCCGAACTAGTCAAGAAGCGAGAGACGGTATTAGCCGATACGCTCGAAACAAAAATCCTCGGGCTTTATGGATTAGGTATGAGCTTTCGTGATATCAGTTCTCATCTTAAAGAGATGTATGATGCTGACATCTCGCATACCACGTTAAGTATTATTACCGACCGCATAATCCCCATCATCAAAGAAATGAGTAGTTGCAGCGTTGAAGTGTGTAATAA
>DAIQPD010000027.1:0-31858 GCA_036787535.1 Chryseolinea sp. | reverse complement strand
CCGGTTACAACCTCAATAGGAAAATCAGCATGTTTTGAAATCTCGGTGTGCTCATTGCAAACAATACATCCGGTAACAATACCATTTGCCCGAGCTTCTTTCAATCCACCAATTACATAAGGTGTTCTACCAGATGCCGCAATACCAATCAACACATCTTGTTGATTGATGGAATATTCTTCTAAATCTTTCCAGGCTTGTGTTGTGTCATCTTCGGCATGTTCTACTGCTTTTCGAATCGCCTTGTCACCACCGGCAATAATTCCGATTACCTTTCCATGAGAGACGCCAAAAGTAGGAGGGATTTCAGAGGCATCAACGACACCTAATCTTCCGCTGGTTCCTGCACCGATATAAAATAATCTTCCACCCGATAGCATCTTCTCAACCACAGTATTTACCAATACTTCAATTTCTGGAATTACCTTTTCGATGACAAGGGGTACTGTTTTGTCTTCTTTGTTGATGTTCTTCAACAATTCTGACACCTCCATTTTTTCAAGGTCGTTATACTGCGAAGAAGATTCCGTGGTCGACATTAATTCAAATCTTTCTGATGATAAAGGGTAAGCCCGGCAATGGGACCTTCCAGAATATTTTTTACGACTATGCCTTTGTCAATTGCTACCTGTCTTAAAATATTGCTGAAGTAAAACGATACCGAACCGGTGAAGTGCACTTTCAGATTCTGGTAGTTTGGATACTCCATTACATTATTCTCGTAAAATTCTAAGAAACTAGTGTAAACCAATTTATAGCAATATTCTTCTTTGAGATGTTGGAAAATAAAGCGAGTGAAGCTGGCGAGAAATGCACTTGGTTTTTCCTGTTGATAAATTCGTTCTAGAAATTCCTCACGCGTCATTGGAAAACGCTCATGGAATTGTTTCGCCAAAGTTTGTGGCATTTTGTTCCTTAGGTAATCGAACAAAAACTTTTTACCAATGGCAGTACCCGATCCTTCATCGGCCAATACCCACCCGAGGTTTGCTACGTTGCTGGTAATTTTTGATCCGTCATACAAACATGAGTTTGAGCCTGTGCCCATAATACACGCTATCCCAGGTTCATCACCACACAAGGCACGCGCGGCTGCAAGCAAGTCCCATCCAATCTCGATATCTGCTTCGGGAAAAAAAGATTTGAAAGAGGCTTTAATGGTATCTTGGTTTTTTTCGGAAGACACACCAGCACCATAGAAGAAAACTTTTGACACAGGCTCTGTTACCAATGGTTTTACCATTTCCTGAATACCTTTCGACAGGTTTTCAATGGGCTGGTAATATGGATTAAATCCGGGGCCGTTGGCCTGAAGAATGGTAGAATCTTTTTGAATGAGTCTCCAGTCTGTCTTGGACCCCCCGCTGTCGGCAATGATAATCATGGTTGTAGTTTTGTAAACTCCGAAAGATAATGGAGAATAATGTGCCTACATCGAATTAGATGATCAATTTATGAGTTTTCCTATTACTTTAAATTTTTCGAAAACCTTTTCAGTGTGCGGGGCATCTTTCAGCTCATCTGTTAAATCCTGACCAGCCCAATGCTCGTAGTGTTTCCCGTCACGCCAAAGTCTTGAGGCTGTCACTTCATAAATCATCCCGTGAAGGGCTACCCAAATCTGAGGTTTGTCCTGGCCATTGCGCAAAGCCAGTTGTGCTTTAGAATAAAGAGGAAGTTCTACTGCACTCACTTTCCGGCTGTAAGCATAGTAAAATCTTTCACCACCGTGTATAAAAGTTTTATAGGTGGCAAGTCGGCATCTATTCCAAACAGAGTCTTCAGTTTGTCGATGAGCAGCATCACCGGTTTCATATTACCGGTTTCGCGATTTACCTGCAAAGCTTGTTGAATCATTTCGATATCACGGTCGCTGAGATTAACAACATTTGCAAACGTTGGAGCATAAGTTTCATCAACCAATGTAAAGACACTGTCTGCTGTTACTTCTTCTTCCTTGGCCAGCTTCACCACCGTTGTTCCGGCCACAAGATCTCCGAGGCGTTGCCCTTTCTTACTTGAGGCGATCGATACCATAGCAAGAGCTCCTTGCAAAAGCGTTACCTCTATTAATCTAAAGAACCAGCGGAGCAGATAATTGCCAATGGTAGGAGAAGTTCCATCCAACCTCACCACTTTAATTTTTCGTTGGCGTTTTCCGGGACTTTGACCATTCATGAAAATCTCGAAAAGCAAATGATAAAGAAGGTAAGGGATGGAAACGATTAGGGTATTGATCCAATCGGTATGAATTGCCAGTTGATCGAAGGCAACTGAACAGAGCACCGCGTAAGCAATGAGAATAAGGCTATCAATAAGAAAGGCTGCTATTCTATCACCTAGCCCGGCAAGTGGGTAATCAATAACTACATTTTGAGTGGTACGAACCCGAACGGTATACATCATAATGATGACTTAATTTGCTATACTTGAACCCTAATCTGATTTCAAAATAATGCAATTAACATTACGAAACCTATTGGCTTGTCGATTTACATTGGCAGTCGTTGTCATTATAGTTGGTGGTTGCTCAACATCAAAGGAATCGCGTGATTACACCAAGCTTTCGGATCCAGATCGGAATCATGTGGCCGACTCGCTTGCGCACACCTATATCATTGCGGACAGCCATGTGGACTTACCCTATAGATTGAAAATAAAACACTTCAGGTTGGAACGTGAATACTTAGGTATTCCGATTAGTACTACCGAAGGAGATTTCGATTATGAACGTGCTAAAAAGGGAGGACTTGATGCACCGTTCATGTCCATTTACATTCCATCGTCCTACCAAAAGCATGCTGATTTCGGAAAGGAGTTGGCCGATTCATTAATTAACATGATCAACGGAATAGCGGAGGCTCATCCTGATAAATTTTCTGTTGCCCTTGCACCTCAACAAATTGAAGAAAACACAAAGGCTGGAAAAATTTCTTTACCCATGGGTATGGAAAACGGTGCGCCAATAGGTAATGATATTGCTAACGTAAAATATTTCTATGATCGTGGCATTCGTTACGTCACGCTTACGCATGGCAAAGACAATCAGATTTGTGATTCATCATACGATACCTTAAACACGTGGAAAGGTTTAAGCCCTTTCGGGGAAAAGGTAGTGGCGGAAATGAATCGCGTTGGAATTATGGTTGACATATCCCACGTAAGTGACAGTGCGTTTTACGATGTGATTAAAATAGTGAAAGCGCCTGTTATTGCGTCTCACTCCTCGTGTCGTTTTTACACACCCGGTTTTCAGCGTAACATGTCGGACGATATGATTAAGGTATTGGGGAAGAATGGTGGTGTGATCCAAATTAATTTTGGCGCTTCGTTTCTGGATTCTGCTGCGCGGGTAAATACTGTATTGCGCGACTCACTGGAGAAAATTTTATCTGATAAAAAATTAACATCAGCTGATGCGGAGGCACAACCGATCATTGAGCAATTTGGTAAACAACATAAAGAGCTTTACTCAGATGTTGTACGCGTGGCCGATCACATCGATCATGTGGTGAAACTCGCAGGCATCGATCATGTTGGTATTGGTTCTGATTATGATGGCGTAGGCGACAGTTTACCTTTGGGACTAAAAGACGTTTCACAATATCCTAATCTCATCGCTGAACTATTGAAGAGAGGATATTCACCGGAAGACATTGAAAAAATTTGTTCTGGAAATCTTTTCAGGGTGTGGAATAAAGTGATTGAAGTTTCGAAATCATAAACCTACTGCATGCGCGAAGCTGCTTTTGTAAAGTTAAATCAAAAACGTTGGCTGGAGTTCGAAAAAAAACTGAACAATGGCAAGGCGCAACCCGATACCTTGGCTGAAATTTTTATCCAGCTTACGGATGATCTTTCGTTTGCCCGAACACAATATCCAGACAGTCGCACGACAAAATATTTGAACAGTCTTACTTCTAAGTTTCACCTCGAGATTTATAAAAACAAAAAAGAGGAGAAGAACCGCTTCATTACCTTTTGGAGAGATGAATTACCCGAACTAATGTGGGGCGTGCGCAAGCCCATGGCGTATGCCTTTATCATTTTTATCATCTCTATCTTAATGGGCATTGTATCAACCCTCAATGATGATTCATTTGTAAGATTGATTTTGGGTGATTCATATGTAAACATGACGCTTGAAAATATTAAGAATGGCAATCCAACCAATGTATATGCAGGTGATTCAGAAATGAATTCTTTTTTCATGATTACGCTGAACAACATATTTGTGTCGTTTCGGATTTTTATTTTTGGTGTGCTTTCATCGCTGCTCTCTGGCTTTATGTTGTTTTACAACGGATTGATGGTAGGCACATTCTTTACCTTTTTCTATACCGAAAATCAATTGGCTCAAGGTTTTCCGGTCGTGATGCTTCACGGCACCATTGAACTTACCTCTATTGTGATTGCTGGGGGTGCCGGCTTTGTAGTGGGAAACAGCATTCTGTTTCCAGGAACATATTCTCGATTGGATTCCTTTAAGATAGGTGCGTTAAAAGGCATGAAAATTATTGTTGGTCTGGTGCCTTTCTTTATTGTTGCCGGGTTTATCGAATCGTTTATTACACGTTACGCCTTTATGCATTGGAGCTTCAAGGTTTTGATTATCGGAGTTTCAGCCGGCATTATGATTTACTACTTTGTTCTTTATCCTTACCGATTATACAAACATGGAAAATTCACAACTTGAGTTTTACGAAACCCGGAATTTTAACCAAAAGATGAACGCCACCTATGGCTTCATCCGCGAGCACTTTAAGCCTTTAGCAAAAAGTCTGTTGTTGCTTGCAGGAACTCCCGCGATTATCGGCAGCATTTTGATGATGGATTCGATTAGCAGTCTTGGTCAAACAGGAGGCACCAATGTCCCTATCGGTATTGCTGGTTTATATAATCAATGGAACATAGTTGAAATTCTGGCGATGTGCTTATTCATGTTATTATCTGGAGTATTTACCATTGCCACTACCTATGGTTATTTGTTGGCCTACAAAGAGAAGAAATCAAATACGATAGAGGTAAGTGAAGTTTGGCAGCAGGTACGCAAAATTTTCTGGATTAATTTTGGAACGATGTTCGGCTATTTCTTTTCTGTAATAGTTTGTGTTATCATATTGATTATCCCATTGGGAATTATAATAAGCGTTCTCTCAATTTTTCCCGTGTTGGTCGCCATTGCCGCAGTTGCATTTTATTTGGGTATATTTTTCGTCACTATTAATTTATCGATGCTCTTTTTTATCCGTAGTCATGAGCGCATCGGCTTCTTTGCTTCCATCAGCAGATTGTTCAGACTGAACGAAGGAAATTGGTGGCGCTCTTTCGGCATTGCAGGCCTCAATATTTACATCCAGATGGTGTTTTCCATTTTGCTATTTATTCCAGGGTACGTTATTATCTTATTAAAAATGATGCATAACACGGGTGTAGAGCACATTGAAAAACCCTCTCTTGTCATGGATATAATTGCTAATATTTCAATGATTTTATATTCCCTTGCAGGTACTTTGTTATATGCGATACCGCTCATTGCTTTAGCGTTTCAATATTTTAATTTAATTGAATTAAAGGAAGCAAGAGGACTGCGCAGCAGGATTGAAACGTTCGGAGAAAAAACGGAGTCAACAGAAGACCATGTCGAGTTCTAAGTATATTTATTTTTTTTCGATTATTATTTTTTGCTTGATCTCCCTTTCGGGGATGGCAGCAAATCAATCCGGCTCGTTACGTGTGAATGAAGATTCTCTTGCCCTTGTTTTAAGTTACTCACCACACGACACCATTGTTCATCGAAAATTTGACAAAGCAAAGGTAGATGATTTAAAAAATGATGATGAACTTACGTATACGCTCGACAAAGCTACCGTGAGTTTGTGGGATCGGTTCTGGCGATGGGTACGGCAGGCAATAGGTGATTTGTTTTATGAAACAGGCGATGCCGACTGGGGACGATTTCTGGTGTACACTGCAATGGTTGTGCTGTTGATCTATGTCATCATCAGATTGCTGAAGATTGACGCACTCAATATCTTCTACGGTCGCGGGGCTAAAAGCTCAATACCATACACGATACTCGAAGAAAACATTCATGAGATGAATTTTGAGAAATTGATTGAAGATGCAAAGCGGAACCACGATTATCGTCTGGCCATTCGGCTCATCTTTTTATACAGTCTCAAAATGCTTTCCGACAACCAACATATATATTGGGAGCCCGGAAAAACAAATCACGATTATTTGAACGAAATGAAAACCAAAGAATTAAAATATGGCTTGCGCGAACTCAATTATTATTTTGAATATACATGGTATGGGAATTTTACTGTAAATGACTCTCTGTTTACAACCGTGAACAATACCTTTTCTATGTGGCGAACCAAGATATAAAGTGAAGAAAGACTGGAAATATATTCTCTACCTTGCCATTGCTTTCCTGGTTTTTTTAGGGCTGAAACTCTTTTCGCCTCGTGAACTGGATTGGAGTGTTACGTTTCACGAAGACGATAAAAATCCGTTCGGTGGTTATGCGATCGACAAACTACTGCCTTCTGTTTTTCAGGATCAAAAAATCAGCAAATCAAATCTCACAATTTATGAATTGAAAGACTCGTTGAAACCAAGCATCAATTTCATCAGTCTTTCACAAACTTTTGCCCCTGGTAAAGATGACGTTGATGCATTATTAAAAAATGTAGAGGACGGAGGTACTGCATTCATTGCTGCGCAATATTTTGTGAGTGTGTTTGCCGACACACTTAATCTAGATACGCGCGACTATTTCTACAATAGCGAAGATCTTGGATTTGTAAGCCGGGAAGATTCAGCTTCACTTACCTTTACGAATTCCTCCTTTTCAAATACGTATTTATTTCCCCGCCAAAACACAAACAATTATTTTGATAGCTACGATTCAATTCGAACAACCGTATTGGCCAACAATGATTTTGAATTGCCCGTATTGCTTCATGTAAAGTGGGGAAAGGGAAATCTCATACTAAGTTCAACTCCGCTTGTATTCTCTAATATTTATTTGTTACAGGAAAATCATACCGAGTTCGCTGAAATTGTTTTGTCACATCTGCCTAAACAAGACGTTACCTGGACCGCGTTTTATCAGTTGGGTCGTATGGAAGCAGGTATACCTTTGCGGTTTATTTTAACTTCAGAACCTTTGCGATGGGCATATTATATCAGCATCCTCTCGCTTGTGCTCTTTATGATCTTTGAAGCAAAACGCAAGCAGCGCATTATACCTATCATCAAGCCGCTTCAGAATACAACGTTGGAATTTGTAGGAGCCATAGGTAATCTGTATTATCAAAACAGTGACCATAAAAATATTGCAGAGAAGAAGATCAGTTTTCTGCTGGAACACATTCGAACCAAGTATTGGATGAGCACCGCCAAAATCGATGACAGTTTCATTTATGCACTCGCGCGCAAGGCAGGAAAATCAGAGACCGATACACGTGATCTGTTTAAGACCATACAATCCATTCAAACTGCAAATAATATTTCATCACAAGAATTAATAGCGTTGAATTCTAAAATTGAGAAGTTTAATCAATAATGCATTAATAATGTTGTCGAAATTCCAAAAAAAGAATGACTGAGAATGATATTTCATATAAGATAATAGGCATTGCTCTGGACCCTCATAAGAATCTTGGTCCTGGACTTCTGGAATCCGTTTATGAAAATGCACTTGCTCATGATTTAGTAGAGCATGGATTTGAGGTGAAGAAGCAATTGGCAATGCCATTTGTTTATAAAGATTTGAAAATGGAGGTCGGTTATCGAATTGACATTTTGATTGACAACAAAGTAATAATAGAAGTTAAATCAGTTGAGACATTGGCTCCCCTTCATTATTCTCAAGTACTGATATACCTCAAATTATCAGGACATAAACTGGGATTATTAATTAATTTTAATTCACATGTGTTGAAGGATGGGATTCATAGAATAGTAAATAATTTGTAGATGAAACACATTCACGTAAAGTCGCAAAGGTTCAAAGTCAAAGAACGCAAAGTAAAAGCCAACAGAACTCTTTGCGCTCTTTGCGGTATTTCCCCCGCGCCTTTGCGTTAAAGAACAAATTCAAGCGGCATGATAAAACTACATATATCAAAATATTAAATATAAAACATGGAAGAAGGAGTATTTGAAAACCGAATCGATCTGAGTGCGCTGAACGAAAGCATTAACAAGATCAGAGAAGAAATAGGGAAGGTAATTGTTGGACAAGAGCAAATGGTTGATCTTTTGATCACGGCTATTCTTGCCGATGGACATGTGCTGATTGAAGGTGTTCCTGGTGTTGCTAAAACCCTTACCGCCAAGTTGCTCTCAAAAGTAATTGATGTGAAATTTTCCCGCATTCAATTTACGCCCGACTTGATGCCATCGGATGTATTGGGTACTTCAATCTTCAATCTCAAGAAATCTGAATTTGAATTTAAGGCAGGTCCGATTTTTTCGAATATTGTATTGATCGATGAAATAAACCGTGCTCCGGCAAAAACGCAAGCGGCACTTTTTGAAGTGATGGAAGAACGGCAGGTAACGATTGACGGAAAAACCTATCCGCTCGAATATCCATACCTGGTGGTTGCCACTCAGAATCCAATTGAACACGAAGGTACCTATCGCCTGCCTGAAGCACAGTTAGATCGTTTTTTATTTAAGATTCAGGTAAACTATCCAAACCTCGATCAGGAAATTTCAATCATCAGTGGGCATCATTCTCGCAAAGGTGTTCAGGCAGTGAGTGAAGTTGGAGCGGTGTTATCATCAGAACAAATTAAAGCCTATCGCAATAGCGTGCAGCAAATTCATATTGAAGACAATCTTGTGCGATACATTGCACAGGTAGTTCATGAGACTCGAAATAATCCAGCCTTGTTTTTAGGTGCTTCGCCTCGTGCGTCTGTTGCTATATTGAATGGAGCAAAAGCATTTGCGGCAGTTAACGGTCGCGACTTTGTTACTCCAGAAGATATCAAGTTTGTTGCCTTGCCTGTACTAAGACACCGCATCATACTAACACCAGATAAAGAGATGGAAGGCATAACAGCCGATGAAGTAGTGAAACAGATTATTGACAAAGTAGAAGTACCACGCTAGTGAAAGGTATTCGTCCATTATATTTAAACAATCGGCTCTTTATTGCCATCACCATAGTGGTGCTCATTTTTATTGTGAGCTTCATTATCGATGCCTTCATTATAATACCGAAAGCACTTTTTATTTTAGTAGCAGCGATTTTTTTCACTGATTTGATTTTGTTGTTTCGAATACGTAAAGGACTTCATGGATATCGTGTTACTCCAGAGAAACTTTCGAATGGGGATGAGAATGAAATTAAAATTTACGTAGAAAGTTTTTATCCGTTTACTATTTCATTGTCGGTGGTTGATGAAATACCACATCAATTTCAAAGACGCGATCTTAAATTTTTGGTTGAGCTTAAGTCAGGAGGAAGTAAGGTAATTCACTATTATTTGCGTCCGGTGAAGCGAGGTGAATATTCCTTTGGATCAGTAAATATTTTTGCGCGATCGCCTCTGGGTTTTCTTTCCCGAAGATTTCAATTTTCAGCGGACGCATTAGTGCCGGTGTATCCTTCATATATTCAGATGCGGAAGTATGAATTGATGGCGATCTCCAATCGCCTTACCAATACGGGTATCAAGAAGATCAGACGCATTGGTCAGAACATGGAATTTGAGTTGATCAAAGAATACGTAACAGGCGATGATTTTCGTAGCGTAAATTGGAAGGCTACTTCGCGCAGAAATCAGTTAATGGTAAATCATTACCAGGACGAACGTTCACAACAAGTGTATTCATTAATTGATAAAGGTAGGTTAATGGAGATGCCGTTTAACGGAATGAGTTTGTTAGACTATGCCATTAATGCCAGCCTTGTTATTTCGAATATCGCCATTAAGAAATCAGACAAAGCAGGATTGCTTACGTTTCAGGAAAAGATAGGAACCATGCTTCCGGCCAGCAAACAGAATGGACAGATGTCTAAAATTCTGGAAGTACTTTACAATCAAAAGACCGCGTATCGTGAACCCGATTTTTCTGCACTCTATACACATGTTAGAAGAAAGATCACACAGCGAAGTTTGCTGTTGTTGTTCACGAACTTCGAATCCATTTATGGATTACATCGCCAACTTACTTATCTAAAAAGTTTAGCAAAGCAGCATTTGTTGGTGGTTATTTTCTTTGAAAACACAGAAATGAAATCGTTGCTGGCAAAACCGGCTCCCGATTTAAGATCCATCTATTACAAAGCCATTGCAGAAAAATTCAGTTACGACAAAAAGTTAATTGTGAAAGAATTGGCCAAACATGGCATTCAGGCACTGCTTACCTCTCCAGAGCAACTCACCATTAATACCATAAATAAGTATCTCGAATTAAAGTCTAGGGGTATGATTTAAAATTCCCATCCGGAATTACCTTTGACTTTGAGACCATCATTTTTCTTATCAATTCACGTATGAGATCATTCCAATTCATAATTATTCCACTTTTAGCAATCACCTTCGCAGGATACGGCCAGGGAAAGAAGCCCCTACAAAAATTTAAACTCCCGGAAAAAACAATATCATCGGATTATGAATCGGGTGTAGTGTGGGTAAAACTAAAGGATAAGCACAGGACAATTTTTGAAACCTCTCCTTCAGGAAGGGCTAAAATTGATATACAGTCAGCGCAGCCGCTGGTCAACCCCAAATCAGTTCGCAATAGCGCAGCACGCAGTGGCCCGGCAAAATTGAATATTGATATTAGTCTATACTATCAGGTTCGCTTCGATTCACAAATTCCGATTGAAGATTATATTAATGAACTCTACGCCACCGGATATTTTGAAACCATTGAGCCTGCTTATACAAGTAAGGCGATGTACATTCCGAATGATCCTCAAAAAGGAAGTCAATATTACTTAACACTCATTAAAGCATTTGAGGCATGGGACATTACAAAAGGAGATGAATCCATTGTGATTGGAATGGTTGACTCCGGTGGAGATTTAGATCATCCTGACTTAGCATCTCAACTTTATATCAACACCGCAGATCCAATTGATGGCATCGATAATGACAATGATGGTTATATCGATAACAATAAAGGTTGGGATTTTTCTGGAGCGGATACCTTGCTTATTAGTCAACCAGGATTCCTTGGCGACAATGACGCATCGATTAGTAAAGGAGGAAATTTTACGCACGGCACATGGGCAGCAGGGTGTGCATCAGCGGCAACTGATAACGGCATAGGAATTTCTGGCGTTGGATTCAATACAAAATTACTTTTCACAAAACATTACGCAGACAATCAACCAACAACGGCAACAAGTTATTCATCGAACTTGTATCTCGGTGTTTTATATGCCGCAACCCATGGTGCAAAAATTATCAACTGTTCATGGGGAGGAAGTACTGCGTCTTCAGTTTATCAGGACATCATTACCTATGTGACGTTGGATCTGGGTTGTCTTGTAGTAGGCTCTGCTGGTAATGATGGTACTTCTGATTTACTGTATCCTGCTGCTTATGATTATGTTCTTTCAGTAGCCGGTTCAGATAGCAATGATAAAGTAGCAACATTCTCCAATTATGGAAAGACGATTGATATAACAGCACCGGGTGTAAATACCTTTACAACAGGATTCAATGATATTTATCAAAATCAAACCGGAACATCATTTTCTGCGCCCATCGTTTCAGGTGCCGCAGCATTAGTATGGGCAGCAAATCCAACATATACTCCACTTCAGGTAGGAGAGCAACTTCGTATTTCTGCTGATCCAATTATATATGCAAACAGTGCTTCAAAGTATGCTAATAAATTAGGTAGAGGACGACTGGATATTAAAAATGCACTTACCATTGAAAGTCCATCTGTTCGGGCAAGCAAACCGCTCTTGGTGAAAGACGATGGTAATCCACCTGATCCGGGACAGACAGCCAATCTCTATTTTGATTTTACGAATTACCTGAAGAGCACGAGCAGCGGATTAGAAATTACAATCTCGTCTACTTCTACTTTTTTAACTATTTCAAAAAACACTATTCGTCCGGGCATCATTTCGGAGAACAGTACAATTCGCAATACACTTGATCCTTTCATTGTTACCATAAAATCAACAACACCATTAAACACACCCATTGAAGTAGTACTGACGTTTAAAGATGGTGCTTATTCAGATTTGCAAACTATCAGTTTTGTCATTCCATCTTACATCGACATAAACGAAAATAACATCACCACTAGCTTGTCATCCAATGGACGCATGGGATATGAAGACTCGCAGAATTCAACCAACGGTTCTGGTTTTGTTTACAACGATGAAAATATTTTATACGAGATGGGGCTCATCATGGGAACATCTTCCTCTGATCTTTCTAATTCAGTACGAAGCATTAATAATACGTTCGATCAGGATTTTACTACAGCATCAAAAATTGTAAAGATTACTCCGGGAGAACGTTCGTATTCAGAAGTATCCGGAACATTTCGAAACATGCCAACAGCGGGAACAGAATCCTTGCTCGTTTCATACCGAAGTTTAGTTTGGAAAGATCTGGTTTATAGCAACTTCATAATACTGGAATACAAAGTGAAGAACACAACAGCCAATCCAGTGACTGGTTTTTACTTTGGCATTTTTGCTGATTGGGATATATCCTTAAATGGTGGTGGTGATCGGGCAGGATGGAATGATGACGTAAAGCTTGGATATGCCTATCCGGCACAAGCATCTAATCTTCCTCAGTCTGGAATTCAATCGCTCTCTGGAAATGCACAATACTATGCTATCGACAACGATGAAAGCATTTCGGGCAATCCTCTTGGAATTTATGATGGGTATACAGACAGTGAAAAGTTCACCACAATTTCAAGTGGTTTGGGCAGGACGCAAGCTGGAGACGTAACACACGGTAACGATGTAAGTCATGTCGTATCCTCTGGTCCTTACTTGATCAATGCAGGAGAAGAAATTACAATTGCCTTTGCTCTTCATGGTGCCAATACCTATACATCATTAGTGACCTCCGCTAAATATGCTGACTCGCTTTATAATTTCACTCTAAAAGCTACAATGCCAGTTGTTAATTCTACTGAAATTTGTTTTGGTGAATCATCTACCTTAACAGCAACAGGTGTTCCTTCTTACAATTGGTATCGTGATTTTACAGGAGGTATTCCATTTTACTCAGGCGCTTCCTTTACAACTCCAGATTTATTTAATGACACAATTTTCTATGTATCCAATGCAGCGAATACATTTGAGAGTGTTCGTACTTCGGCATCTGTTACTTTAAAAGCAAACCCCGCCATTACACTTTCGCGAAGTCCTTCTCTTTGTGAGGGTGAAAGTATTACGCTTCAAGCTAAAGAGGCTGATGAATATCTTTGGAGCACAAGCGAGACAACTCAATCAATTGTCGTTTCAGGTGCAGACGATTACTCGGTTACCGTAAAAGATAATACACTTAGTTGTGAATCAACCTCCATACCTATTCAGGTAATCGTAAATCCATTACCCACTGCATCCTTTTCTTCGGCTGGTGAATTGATATCAGGAGAACCCATTCAATTTACAGATGAAAGTTTAGATGCCAGTTCATGGTATTGGGAATTTGATGACGGAGAAACAAGCATTGAACAAAGCCCTTCGCATCAATATGCGGAAGGTGGAAACTATTCCGTTAGACTTACGGTAACATCAGGCAATGGCTGTCAGGATGTAAGTTTACAAGATCTTGGTATCATTACAGGTCTCGAAATTGATTTTGCAAATGGGGTAACGCTTTTTCCGAATCCGATTACTCAAGATAAGTTGCTGATAACCATTCCTGAAAATTCCAGCGAAGCCCTTGAGTTATCTGTTCTAAACACGCAAGGTAAACGTGTAATGGATGTGCTGCTTTCAGAAGATAATGAGAATACCTTATTTGTTTCCGATCTTCCATCAGGAATATATTTTGTAAAAATAAAATCAGGTAATTCGATTGCCACTAAAAAAATAGTCATCCTCAGATAGGTGGATGACTATTTCTTCCGTTGAATTTAAAACTGCATTAATAAAATGAACTCACACCTTTGATCTTTCTGAACAAGGTCAATGCGTTTCGATCGGTAAGACCAGAAATAAAATCGATGACCTGGCGCAGCATGAAATAAACATTCTTTGGATTTTTCAGAATGGCTAACCTGATTTCTTCTGGGAACAACAATTGTAAGTTTTGGTACTTTCTGGATGGCGTCTCGTTCATCAAATAAAATCCTGCCTTTGTAAATTCTTCCAACAAACCAGGCAACACCTCATGACCAGCCGCTTCAATTTCTACAACCTGTCTGGCCCGATAAATTTTTTCAATCGATATATTTATAATTTCTTTCAATCCATTTTTAGAAGGGCAATGATCGGCCAATGCTTGATCAAATTTTGCTGAAAGAATAGCTTCTTCATTATCTAAAAACAGAGACGAACATTCATCCATTAAATCTCCAATGGCTAAAGCCCGTAGGTATCCAATTTTTTCTTGTTGACTATCGATCTGCTCCAGCTTACCCAGCTTTGATTTATTTCGGGTAATGACACCCTCGAATAAACTTCGTGCCTCCTCATAACTTACCAATCCCAAACTACATCCATCTTCCAAATCAATAATGCTATAGCAAATATCATCCGCTGCTTCTACCAAAAAGGCGAGTGGATGCCTGGTGGATACATAGTTTGAAACATGAACTAACCGAAGTTGCTCTGTTACTTCTTTAAATATTTCTTTCTCTGATTGAAAGAAGCCAAATTTTTTCTGACTTCTTTTCGATTTATCCCGATCTGGAAAAAATGAAGGACATGGATATTTTGTAAATGCACCAAGCGTAGCAAACGTCAACTTCAATCCATATTGATTTCTATTCAGGATACGAAAACCTTGCGCATTACCTTCAAACTTAATCAGATCACTCCACTCCTCTTCACTCACCCGGCTTTTGAATGGCTGACCTTGAGGATGATGGATAAAAAAATCAGAAATAGAATCTTCACCCGCATGACCAAAGGGAGGATTACCTAAATCATGCGCCAATGATGCAGCGGCTACAATAGCACCAAAGTCAAACAAAGAAAAATTCGCATTGAGTTCAGGATGTCGTTTTAAAATTTCTTCTCCAACACGCTTTCCCAATGAACGCCCAACACTTGAAACTTCAAGGCTGTGAGTCAATCTTGTATGAACAAAATCCTGTTCAGGCAATGGATGAACCTGTGTTTTATCCTGAAGTCTGCGAAAGGGGTGAGAAAAAATAATGCGATCATAGTCTTGCTCAAATGCACTACGGGATGGTTCCGTGCTTGCAACCGGCTTTTGACCTGTGCGTTGTGACGACAACAATTCATACCACTTCATAACTTTTATTAACAATGATCAAAAGTACGATTCCAAAAACAATTACTCCTTTAAAACAAAATCGATACACATTACGGCTGCCATAATAAGCTGGCGGAGAGGATGGTTCTCTGGCACTTCACTGCTGATCTGCAACATATAATTATCAGCAGAAGTAAATAATTCCTTACCAAGTCCAGCCCATTTTTTTGATACAGTCGCAAACTCTTTTCCATCATTGGATACAAAACGGAAATCCCAGCTGGTCCATTTACCTTTTAGCATACATAATGGACGTTCGCTTGCATCCAGCACTTCAAACTTTCCTCCGATGCTTAAAAATTTTTGTTTGAATTTTCCAATTACAATTCCATTTTCATCCAACACATCTACAGTGGAAAGAAAAAGAGACACACCGCGTTTAACGGTTAATACCTTCTCTCCCTCAGGTGTTTTGATGTCAATCTCAAAAGGTGTCATTCGTTTATAATCTGTGAAGCGAAGCATCTTGGTAAAGAAGCCCATATTTTCTTCACGACAGTTTAAAACAAGTTGTTTCGTCTCAGGGTTGAAGATGTCGAAGTTGCTGGCCGCTTTAAAGATGCCGGTGTGTTCTTTTACAAAGAAGGTATTCTTGTTTAAGACAGAGTTCATAAAGTTTAGTGGTTATTTAGATTTCATCAATATCGGATTCTGATAGCTTTGTCTTTACAAAATCTGTTACCCGACAAGCATAGGAGTAACTTTCATTGAACTGAATTTTGAAGCAATAAAGAATTTGTGCAATTGAACCAGAGATTAGGACAACACTTATCATGTAGTACTAAATCCTTCTCAGAATGTTATTGATCGAACACGATTCAATTAATTGAGCTCTAACGTCTTCAATCTTTACACGCTCTTGTTTCATCGTGTCGCGATCGCGAATGGTTACTGTATTGTCTTCTAAAGTTTGATGATCAATTGTAATGCAATACGGTGTACCAATGGCGTCCTGACGTCTGTATCGTTTGCCGATGGCATCTTTCTCTTCGTAAAAACATTTCAGATCGAACTTTAATACATTCATAATCTCCATTGCCTTTTCAGGAAGTCCGTCTTTTTTCATAAGGGGAAGAATGGCAACTTTATTTGGAGCAAGAGGCGCAGGTATTTTTAATACTACTCGCTCACTTCCGTCTTCCAATTTTTCTTCTATGTATGATTTTGATAAAATAGATAAAAACATGCGATCAAGACCAACGGAAGTTTCCACTACATAAGGTATGTAGTTCTTATTTTCTTCTGAGTCGAAGTATTGCAATTTTTTTCCTGAAAATTTTTCATGACTCTTCAAATCAAAATCGGTACGCGAGTGAATACCTTCCAACTCTTTGAATCCCATCGGAAAATCAAATTGAATATCACACGCAGCGTTAGCATAGTGCGCCAGGTTTAAGTGATCGTGGTAACGATAATTCTCAGTGCCTAATCCCAATACCTGATGCCATTTCATTCTTTTTTCCTTCCAGAATTCATACCACTTCATTTCTTCCCCCGGCTTCACAAAAAATTGCATCTCCATTTGTTCAAACTCGCGCATGCGGAAAATGAATTGACGCGCCACAATTTCATTGCGAAATGCTTTTCCGATTTGCGCGATCCCGAAAGGTATTTTCATCCTTCCTGTCTTTTGCACGTTGAGAAAATTTACAAAAATACCTTGTGCTGTTTCAGGGCGTAAATATATTTTGTTGGCATCCTCTGCTACTGAGCCCATTTCTGTTGAGAACATTAAATTAAACTGGCGCACATCTGTCCAGTTCTTTGTTCCCGATACTGGGTCAACAATTTCTAAATCAATAATAATTTGTTTCATGGCTGCCATATCAGCCGCATTCATAGCCGCCTTCATGCGCGCATTGGTATCTTCTATTTTTTGTTGATACTCCATCGTGCGTGGATTGGTAGAGATAAACTTCTCCCGATCGAAAGAATCACCAAAACGCTTCGCAGCTTTCTCTACCTCCTTCTCAATCTTATCCTCCATCTTACTGATGGCATCTTCAATCAATACATCGGCACGGTATCGCTTCTTTGAATCTTTATTATCCAGCATCGGATCACTAAATGCATCAACGTGGCCCGATGCTTTCCACGTGGTTGGATGCATAAAAATAGCGGAATCAAGACCTACAATATTATCGTGGAGAAGGGTCATAAACTTCCACCAATATTCTTTGATGTTGTTTTTTAACTCGGCTCCGTTTTGGCCATAGTCATAAACAGCACTCAGGCCATCATAAATTTCGCTTGACGGAAAAATAAACCCATACTCTTTTGAGTGAGCAATAATATTTTTTAAAAGATTGTCTTCGGTGTTTGCCATAAGGGGCAAAGATAATATTAGTCCACAGTCTATGGACGGCCACCGGAATTTTTTTAATGTTGGAACTTGCCTTAACGCGCGTTCGGTAAGTCTTTAAAGAAGATTGATTCTTAGTTGGGCAACGAAATGGTGAAGGTAGTACCCTTACCAGGCGAAGACTCAAGTTGAATTGAACCCGAAAGTTTGGTTATTGTTTCCTTTACAATGTATAGACCCAAGCCGGAGCCCTCTGCTCTTTCATTTGCGCGATAAAACATATCAAAAATCTTACTTTGATATTCCAGGGCGATACCCGGACCATTGTCAGAAACCGTGATGGCATTGAAGCCATTATTGCATGGATTAAATTGAATGGCCACAAAGGGATTTGCATTCCTTTTATCGTGATGCTTAATAGAATTACCGATCAGATTACTCAAAATTATTTTTAAGCGCGTAGGATCTGTATCGATGGAAGTTTCCATTGGGATATCCAGCTTAAAGTCAATGGTGTGCTTAAATTCTTCAATGCTAAAATCCTCCAGAATTTCACTTACAGTACGGTGAACGTTTACCGATTGCTTGTTAACATCAACTCTGGAATTTCTTGAGAAACTAACTATATCCTTAATTAAATCATCTAACCTTTTAACACGAGAGTCAATCATATCCAGACATCGAACTACTTCTCTGGGATTTTCTGAACGTTTGGCAACGGTTACTAATCCCATGATTGATGTAAGTGGAGACCGCAAATCGTGTGATGCACTGTACACAAATTGATCCAGTTCAGTATTGGCTTTTGTGAGACATTGATTTTGGGATTCAATTTCCTCTTGCTTCTCCTTCAGCTTTTCTTCCGATTGATAGTTAACCTTAACCATTACGTAGAGTATTAAACTTGTTGTAATGGTTACACTTATAAAGTTGATGATTAGACTTGAATGAGAATAATCATCTGGGTATTGAATGGTAGGAAAAATTGAAATGCCATATACAAACCGCATACTAAACCCGCTCAACGAAACCAATGTGAAAAAGAATGCTGTCTTTCTATTCTCAAACCCAAACAGTGCATAGGCTGCCAGACAAACAACCAAATAAAATAAATGAGCGTTACCTTGCATTGGCGCTTTGGATGAGACCAAAAATATTATAATGTTGCCCGCCATCAACAAAATAAATTTAGCAATAAAATGTTTCCCATCACGATTGAGTTTCCACGATAAAAACCCAACTGCAAGTAAGAGAAAATAAAAGGGCATAAAATCTGTGACGTTATGCCAATAATCATATGCCAGATAAAACATCCCTATTGCAATGCAGATCAAAGAAAGATATCCGGTAAGCATTACCTGCTTATACTCATTGTTAGAATGAATCTTTATATTCTCTCTTAGAAAAAATTCTCGTCCTGACATATCTCTTTCTAGGAACTTACTTGGGCAATCTCACAATAAAAGTAGAACCTACACCTGGTGACGATTCCAAATGAATCGAGCCTGAAAGTTTGGCAAGTGCTTCCTTCACAATATATAAGCCCAGGCCAGAGCCCTTCGATTCTTCATTGCCTCGATAAAACATATCAAAAATTTTTGTGTGATATTCCTTTGCAATTCCTTGCCCGTTATCTTCAACATGAATACACAACACACCACCTTTAGTTTGAAATCCTAAACGAATAAATTGATTGAGTTTCCTCACATCGTGATACCTGACTGCATTGGCAATTAAATTACCGATAACAACACGAAGTCTGTTCTTATCACACTCAATTTCAAGATCAACAGGTATGTCGATAACAAATTGAATTTTTTCAGCATCAGGTGAATACTTTAAACTTTCCCAGACATCATTGGCAAGTTCAGCGAGTACCACTTTTTCTCTTGTGATTTCAAGTCTGTTGTTACGTGAATAGTCGGTAATATCTTTGATGAATTTATCGAGTGAATGCACACGGTCGCGCATCATATTCATGTATTTTTTTAACTCCTCAATATTATCGCTACGCTCAGCGATGCTGATGAGTCCCATTACGGAAGTCAACGGTGCGCGCAAATCATGAGAGGTGCTGTAAACAAAACGATCTAACTCCTCATTGGTCTTTACTAACAGGCTGTTGTTTTTAACAAGCTGTGAAGCATTGTAGTGATTTAAACTAATCAATAAATAAATGGCCATAAGACCCGCTGGCAACGCAAAGGAAAAATTGATTACCGCTGATGCCAGGAGCATCTCATCAGAATAATCTCGCTTTGGCAAAAGGCTGAAGTCAATAAAGTAAGCTGCTAGAAAAAGGATGTATGTAAACACCGAAAAAAGGATGGAAAGCCTTCTCTGCTTATAATTAAAAACAGCAAAGGCAGCTATACTATTTACCAGAAAGTATATAAAGATGCCCGTATTGGGCGACTCGCTGGAGGCCAATAGGTAAACAATAATATTAATGGTAGGCAGTAAAAAATAGTTGGCTAAGCAGTGATCACCCTGACGGTGAATTATAACAGAAAGCACCAAAAAGAATATAGCGGTCGCATAAACGGGCATTGTTATGAAAGTGCCCGTGAAAACATCAATGGCCAGGTATACAGAACAAAGGAAAATTGCAATGAGAGCAAACTGCCCCGAAAGCATTACCTGTTTATACTCTGCATACGACTCAATGAATTTGTCACTCCCGATTACCAGATTTCGAATACCCTTCTTTATGTTCATATTCACAATCGAATTTTAACACAGCAAAAGTATACTGGAATTGACGGTGGCATTCTCTCTTATCCATATCAAGCATATACATGCAAGTTTTTAGAAGAAAAGAACAAATTCATCAGGTGTATGAAATCGGTTGAAATTTAACCTCTTTCGCTTCTAAAATAAACCGCCTGGATTCGTCTGTGTAGGGCAAAACCTCAAAGTTAATCTGATTGAAATTGAATATCTTTCATCAATCTATGGCTCTTCTTTTCAAAAAAATAGCGGCTGCTTTTGCTTTTTCACCAACCCTTGAAGGCTTGTTGACCGAAACTGCGCGCGTTCAAAAATATTGGAATTCTGAACTCATCCTCATCCATGTCGGAGAGCATAGCCAACAGGAGGAGCAGCAGCTCGGGGAACTATTGGAAAAAATAGGATTGTCGGAGTATGGTAATTTAAAAATTGTTTGGGAGAAAGGGAATCCTGTCGATCGCATTCTGAAAACCTGCTCTCGAGAACAGGTTGATCTTCTTATTGCTGGTGCGCTCAAAAAGGAAAGCATGGTAAAGTACTATTTGGGTACGATTGCACGTAAAATTCTTCGCAAGGCCGATTGCTCTGTATTGGTATTAACCAGTCCATCGATACTACCAACTCAAATTAAAAACATTGTTGCCAATACAGAAGACACTGAGTTTATAGAAGAAGTTCTAACCACCGCATGTACCATTGGCCAAAAAGAGAATTCCAATTTTCTGCACATTGTCCGTGAAATCAAAATGTACGGTCTCACCATGTCTGCGACAGAAAATTGTACAGAAGAAGAATACGCAGCCCTTAGGCAAAACTTGGTTCAGGATGAAATAACGGAGGTTGAGGAAATTCTCCTTCGCATTCCACATGAGGGCTTAAAGGTAAATGTTAAGCTCCTTTCCGGAAAATCAGGATTTGAGTTATCCCAATTTGCTCAGCGCAAAAACGCTGAGTTACTTATTGTTGGTGCGCCTCAGAGAAAATTCTCATTCTTTGATCGTCTTTTTACACATGATCAAGAATATCTGTTTGCCGATCTCCCATGCAACCTGTTAGTCATAAATCCAAGAAAGGAGGTAAGCCGTGGGTAAGCTAAATCATAGTGATGTAGTGCATCTTCTTGTTCAGCTTGGCATTATGCTAATTGTTGGAAGAATACTTTCAGAGACTGCCAGAAAATTTAAACAACCTGCTGTGGTTGGAGAAATTTTAGCCGGAATTTTATTGGGTCCAACCATCCTTGGGATGATTCAACCTGAATGGTTTGAAACGCTTTATCCTACATCGTCTGATTCCGGCATTGTTCTAACAGGTCTTGTTCAAGTGGCCGCTGTCATGCTGCTCTTCATAGCCGGACTTGAAGTAGACTTACATATTGTGTGGCAACAAGGCAGACAAGCGCTATCAACCAGTTTTTTTGGTTTGCTAATTCCTTTTAGCATTGGGTTTACATTTCCATATCTGTTTCCTGATTTTTTTGGAATCGCCCCTGGTCAACAACCCATAATATTTGCCTTGTTTATGGGAACCGCTATGGCCATTACCGCCTTACCTGTTATCGTAAGGATATTGATGGACCTGAACCTGTTTAAATCGAAAATGGGGATGCTTGTTGTCGCCTCGGCAATGGTCGATGACTTGATAGGATGGCTGATTTTCTCTGTGATCCTCAGTTTAATTGGCAAGGGCAATGACAACATGTCTTTTCTAAGCACACTTTTTCTCACGCTTAGTTTTGCAATACTCATGCTTACTGTTGGACGGTCGCTCCTCAATCGTGCACTTCCGTGGATGAATAAAAAACTGGCCTGGCCAGGAGGAATTTTATCCATCTCACTTGCTCTGTGTTTTCTGGGCGCTGCCTTTACAGAATACATCGGTATTCATGCCATCTTCGGAGCTTTCATTATAGGTATTGCACTAGGCGATTCTGAACATTTTTCTGAACGTGCAAAAGAAATTGTTCATCAGTTTATCAATAATATTTTCGCGCCCCTGTTTTTTATTTCAATCGGACTGCGCGTAAACTTCATTGCCAATTTTGATTTATTACTTACCCTTGCCATTCTGGCCATTGCCTTTGCCGGAAAAATTACGGGCAGTGGCTTAGGTGCACGACTTGGAGGTTTTAGCTTGAGAGAATCGTTAGCAGCTGGCTTTGGTATGAATGCCCGAGGTGCAATGGAAATTATATTAGGATTGGTTGCGTTAGAAAATAAATTGATCAATGAAAAAGTTTTTGTTTCGCTTGTTATCATGGCGTTAATCACCAGTATGGTCAGCGGCCCTATGATGAAGTGGGTGTTAAAATTAAAATAACTACTCAACCATACACCTTCTTAATTGCAAGATCAGCAATTCGTTCATCTTCCGCTTCTGATAATCCACTAATACCGAGTCCTCCAATTACTTTTCCATTTTGAAAAATAGCAACGCCACCGCCAAAACCCGTTATTCCCAAATCACCCCAAAATGCAGGTGGTCGGTTTTGTTCCCTCATAAACTCCCCCATCTCGCGCGTGGTCTTTCGGTCGCGTGCTGCGGTGTAAGCTTTATTTTGTGCAATCAATGAAGCAGCGGGGCTTGCTCCATCCATACGAAGAAAAGAAATTAATTCACCTTCAGGCCCTGTTACAGCAATGGCAATGTGCTCGTTTATTTTTTCCGCTTCCGCCAGTGCGTTAACTACTAATTGATGTGCTTCATTTGCACTCACTTTTTCAATGGAATACATACGAGATCGTTTTGGATTGACTATTTTTTGTAGAAGAAATCTTTTCAAGATAAAAAAAATCCCGCAGACCAGTATTCCTATATACCTATCTGCGGGAAAACATTGATGTGCAAAATTTATTTCTTTTTCTCTAAAGCAGGTAATTGAAAATCGTCCAGTGCACTTGGCTCTTTCATCAACGCTTCTATTTCTTCCACTTTGCGAGGAGCAGCCGTTGACAAATGCTCATAGCCATCTTTGGTTAACAAATAATCATCTTCAATGCGCACAGCAATACTCCACCACTTTTTATCACAATTGGCGTTTTCCGGAATGTAAATACCCGGTTCAATTGTAATCACCATGTTCTCCTGTAATTTATCACGTGGCCCTCTGTCGTGAACATCCAAACCAATATGATGGCAACATCCGTGTGGGTAATACATGTGTTTTTCATTCTCGTCTTTTATAATACCCAATTCGGCTAACCCTTTATTTATTACAGATCGTGTTACCATAGTAAGATCCTGAAACGTTGAGCCCGGCTTGCATATTTTCATCGCTTCTTCCTGAGCCTTTAAAACCAATTCATAAATCTGTTTTTGTTCTGGAGAAAATTTCCCTGACACAGGAATCGTTCGTGTGATGTCTGCTGAGTAACCATGAAACTCTGCTCCCAAATCCATCAGGATTAATTCCTTGCTGGTGATATTCGGTTTGTAATTATCAATGTAATGCAAAATACATCCGTTGTGTCCTGCACCGACAATCGAAGGATAGCCCAAATCTTCTGCCTGATACTTTTTGAAAACAAATTCATGAATCCCCTGGATCTCCCGTTCCGACATACCGGGTTTCATTGCTTTCATTACTTCGCGCTGTCCCATGCATGAAATGGTTACAGCATTGCGAATTAATTGCATCTCCTCTTTTGTCTTAAAGCCTCTAAGCGTTCCCATGATTGGGCCGAGGTCTTTGGTGTTGAGATTACTTTTTTGCGGCTCTGGTGTAACGGTTAATGTGTTGCTCTTAGATGGATAATTCACTTTGTTCTTGAACATTGCAATAATGTCATACAAATCGGAAGAATCACGTGCGTTGTCGCGGACATCATTTTTAAAATCGAAAAATAATACCTGATCAAACTTCGAAAAGTTAACGTTGTACTTTTTGAATTCAGTATTATTGAATGCCTGATCAAGACCCAACTTTGTTTTAACAGCAGCGTCTCCCATTCTGCGACCCGTCCACATTTCGGCTTGCTCATTACGCGGCTGAACAAAAATAATTTCATCATAGGATGTTCCTCCGGTGCTCACTTGCTTGTCTTTAAAAACAAACAATACAGCATCCGGTTCTTTATATCCTGACAGGTAATAGAAATCAGGATCCTGATGATACACATAGTCTACGTCATTGGCACGGTTACGCACGGCATTTGCAAAAAAAACAGCCACTGAATTGGCCGGCAGTTTTTCACGCAGAAGTTGTCTTCTTTCTTTGTGAAAATCTTTTGTCAAAAAATCATTTGGCTGATCAGCGTCCTGCGCAAAAGCAGAAACTGAAAAAAGAGCAAAAACGAAAAAATAAATTAGTTTCATGAGATTCAGTTTAGGCCTGTAAGATTAACTAAAATTCAAACTAAAAATAAAGGGAAAGTATGGCCTGCAATGGAGGATGACCAACGGAAAATTCAGGCGATCAGATCGTTTATTTAAAACTACTAGGCTCAAGCTTTTTAAGATTAAGTATCCATAATCAAATCAACCCTGAACAATTCCCCTCACCTACAACTTCTTTGCTCTCTCCCAGTACTCGTCCATTTCTGCCAACGACATTTCTCCCATTTGTTTTCCGTCTTTTGCCGATTCTGTTTCAAGGTATTGAAAGCGTTTGATGAATTTTTTATTGGTACGTTCAAGCGCCTCTTCGGGATCGATATTGATAAAACGGGCATAGTTTACCAATGAAAAAAGTAAATCACCAAATTCAGCCTGCGCCTTTTCTTTGTTGATGGCTTCGTTCGATGAAACATTAAACTCGGCTTTAAACTCTTTCATCTCTTCTTCTACCTTTTCCCACACCTGCTCCTTCTCCTCCCAATCAAAACCAACACCTCTTGCCTTATCTTGTATACGAATGGCTTTAACCAGAGCAGGCAATGATTTAGGCACACCACCTAAAACTGATTTATTACCTGTCTTTAATTTTATTTTTTCCCAATTAGCCTTTACGGTTTCTGCATCCTCGGCCACAACATCACTATAGATGTGTGGATGTCGCTCTACCAATTTATCGCAAATGGAATTCAATACATCACTCACATCAAATGCTTTTACTTCCGATGCAATGCGCGAATAAAAAACCATGTGAAGCATAAGATCCCCTAATTCTTTTTTGATTTCCTTTAGATCGCCTTCGATGATAGAATCGGAAAGTTCATACGTTTCTTCAATAGTAAGATGACGTAAACTTTCCAATGTTTGCTTTTTATCCCATGGACAATTTTCACGCAATTCGTCCATAATGGTGAGCAATCGGTCGAACGCCTGTAACTTGGCTTCCCGGTTTATATCGGGTGTAGAGAGAACTTTCTTCATAGGGAATAAACTTAATTTGCAGATAGGCTGTTCCGTAAAGGTCGCCTATCTTTGTGCGAAACATATCATTCAAAGTCGAAATTTTCAACTGTAAAACGACATGGCTGTTTTCTTACTTTCACTTGCTGTCTTCGCGCTTTTCTTCGCTTTTTTATCCGTGCGATTGATTTTTTTGAAAAACGGTGAGTTCCGTGGCACGTGCGCTTCTCAGAGTCCGTTTCTCAATAAGGAAGGAATTACCTGTGGCTATTGCGGCAAAGAACTAAAACCAACCGATAAAGCCTGTGGAGATCCTGACGGTGCATTGAAATTAGAATCGTTACCGGGGATTAAGAAAAAGTAAATTTCACGGAAAGCTTTATTCCGTATAATCTCTCACCCACCAACAACGTTCCGTTCGTCTTTCTGTTATTGCTTAAAGCATAAAAGGCTTCTTTCTTTATTGCGGATTACAATCTACTCTCACAAATCCTATGTAATTTTATTGGATATAGATCCCCTATGAAAACAGCAAAGATTGGTCTGATGCGTGAAGGTAAAACCCCGCCTGATAAACGGGTTCCTTTCTCTCCAAAACAAGTGGAAGAAATGCTTCAGCGTTTTCCCAATCTCTCTGTTGTTTCTCAACAAAGTACAACGCGTTGCTTCAAAGATGAAGAATATACTGAACTTGATATACCCATTGTTGCTGAGTTAAATGATTGCGACATCATTATGGGCATCAAGGAAGTTCCACTTGCCAATCTGATTGAAAAAAAAACCTACCTCTTCTTTTCTCATACAATTAAGAAGCAGCCATACAATAAAAAACTATTACAGGAGATCATTCGCAAAAAAATAACACTGATCGACTACGAAGTACTGCGTGATGTTCATGGAAATAGATTAGTTGCTTTTGGTCGCTTTGCCGGAATTGTTGGGGCATACAATGGATTGTGGACATATGGTATGCGCTATAAAAACTTTATGCTTCGCAGGGCTCACGAATGCTTTGATGTAAACGACCTAAAGCTTGAATTAAGAAAGGTAAATCTTCCGGCAATTAAGATTATCCTAACCGGTGCTGGTCGTGTTGGAAAAGGGTCTATGGAAACATTGGACAGTGCAGGAGTTAGAAAGGTAAGTCCTCATGATTTTCTCACTCGTCAATTTAATGAGCCGGTGTATGTTCAACTCAGTAGTGCTGATTATCACATGCGCAAAGAGGGTGGTCATTTCAATCGAGAAGAATTTCATCAACATCCGGAACGCTACTATTCCATATTCCATACTTTTTCAAAAGTAGCCGATGTCCTTTTGGCTGGTGCATATTGGAATCCAAAAGCTCCTGTGCTTTTTACGCGTGAAGAAATGCAATCACCCGATTTTAAGATTAAAATTATTGCTGATATCACCTGCGATATTGAAGGATCTATTCCAAGTACAAAAAGAGCGAGTTCAATTGCTGATCCGATTTATGATTACGATCCCGTAACAGATTCTGTTCAATTAGCATTAGACAATCCAAAATGTGTAACGGTAATGGCGGTTGATAATTTACCTTGTGAATTACCACGAAGCGCATCAGAAGAATTTGGTCGTGACCTCATCGATCGGATTTTACCTTGCCTGTTTATTGATGATCCCGAAAAAATTATTGAGCGCGGAACAATCGCATCTAACGGAAAGCTGACATCACACTTTGAATACCTAAGCGATTACATTGCTTAGAGAATCCTCCCTAAAAGAAAAGTACAAACACAGGAATAAAGAAGGCAGCATCACCAAGAAGTCTGTACCGATCATGATGCGCAAAATAGGAATGAAATAAAAACATGAACAGCAAGGTCCCATTCATCACAAAGAGAATTGTCGTCTCAATCCCAAATGACAGTGTAACAACGATTAGAATTGCTGACAGCACAAACAGAAAGACAATAAAGATCTGGCTTACCTTCCTTCCGAATATCGTTACAAACGAAACTCGATTGTCTTTCAAATCATTCTCATAGTCAAACCAGGAAAAGATAACCAGATTCAAAAGAGCGACTAAAGCGAATTGCACAATCACCATCCAGGGCCAATCTCTCCAAATCATTTCTGTATTGGATGTAGCCGGTATCAAAACTCCTGCAGTATAAACAACGGCAACAAACAACTCTTTCAAGAATTTTAAACTGTGTTGAATCAACAAATACAAAATCACTAAAACAATCAATACTACACCCGTGATCAGAGCAGGCTTCCTGATATAGAAAAGCACAACAGCGTTTATACCTGCCACGATAATCATCATTATTAGAAGCAATCGAAAATGCTGCTGATGAAGCCGATGACGATCTGTTGTGGCGGATGCTTTCATTTTTTTTGCATCCAATAAATGATCTGCCGTGTAAATAATCCAGACAGAAAGTCCCAACGAAAGAATGCTGAAATAGGTAATGTCTGCCTGAAAAATATGGGCAAAGAAAACGGATGAGCACATCGCACCTATTGCCACATCAACGCTCAGAAGGTTGAGCAACCGATAAAATTGTATAACCTTTTTCAGTATGTTCATAAAACAAAAAAGTCCTCCGATTGCTCAGAGGACTTCAAGTTAATCAAGAATATTTTTATGCTGACTTCAATGCCTCAGCTCCACCAACAATTTCCAAAATTTCTTTTGTGATGGCAGCTTGACGCGTTCTGTTATACGTTAAGCGTAATGATTTTAATAATTCACCAGCGTTTTCCGTTGCCTTGTCCATGGCCGTCATACGTGCGCCATTTTCAGACGCGTTTGAATCTAACAATGCTTTGAACAATTGTACATTCAATGACTTTGGAACTAAGCCCGTTAAAATCTCTTCCTGATCTGGCTGATAGATGTAATCAACAGGATTAGAATTTACAGTCGTTGATTTCGGAGGAAGAATCGGAAGGAATTGTTCAGTGCGCAAAATCTGTGTGGCAACGTTTTTAAATTCGTTGTACACGATCTCTACCTTATCATACTTTCCAGCACGGAATGCTTCTGCAATGAATTGGGAAACCTTAGATGAATTTTCAAATGAAAGTCTTCCAAAAAGATCAGAGAACTCATTCACCATTTTCATTTTGCGCTTTCCGAAAACTTCAAATGCTTTTCGTCCGATAGGAAGAATAGTAACATTACCTTTTCTTTCCTGTTCTGAATATTGTTCTGTGATAAGTCTTCCAACACCTTTGAATACGCTACTGTTGAACGATCCACAAAGTCCACGATCTGAACTCACAACAACAATCAATATATTTTTCTCTTCACGAACCTGGCTGTACCAATTATCACCATCACGTGAGGTTTGCGCAGCCGAAAGGTTTTGCAACATTTCATTCAGCTTTACAGCAAAAGGGCGAATCTGTGTGATGCGTTCTTGTGACCTGCGCAACTTAGCAGCCGCCACCATCTTCATGGCTTTGGTGATTTGCTGCGTGCTCATCACTGATGTAATTCTGCTCTTTACTTCCTTTAAGCTTGGCATTGTACGTTAATCGTTATCCGTTAATGGTTAATGGTGAGATACACTTACTAAACTGCGTACTTCTTAGATAAGTCAAGTGCAGTAGCTTTCAAGATGGCAACATCACCGTCTTCAAATTTACCAGCACGGAAATTATCCAATACCTTTTGGTTCGTATCACGCAAAAGCGCTAAGAATTCTTTCTCAAACTCTCTTACTCTTTGAACTGGCACTGCGTCCATAAATCCACGAGTTGAAGCAGTGATGATCGCCACTTGCTCTTCAACAGGAACTGGAGCAAACTGTGCTTGCTTCAATATCTCTGTATTTCTTCTTCCGCGTTCGATAGTCAACTTCGTAGCCGCATCAAGGTCAGAACCGAATTTAGAGAAGGCCTCTAATTCACGGAATTGTGCCTGATCCAACTTCAAGGTACCTGCTACTTTCTTCATTGACTTGATCTGTGCAGAACCTCCTACGCGTGATACCGAAATACCTACGTTAATAGCGGGGCGAATACCTGAGTTGAACAAGTTCGTTTCCAAAAATATCTGACCGTCAGTAATTGAAATTACGTTCGTTGGAATATACGCTGATACGTCACCTGCTTGTGTTTCAATAATTGGAAGCGCTGTTAATGATCCTCCACCTTTTACCAAATGTTTGATTGAATCAGGAAGGTCATTCATGTTCTTCGCGATGCCATCGTTGTTGATAATCTTCGCTGCTCTTTCAAGCAAACGAGAGTGAAGATAAAATACGTCACCAGGATATGCTTCGCGTCCAGGAGGTCTTCTTAACAACAAAGACACTTCACGGTACGCAACAGCTTGTTTTGACAAATCATCATAAACCACCAATGCTGGTCTACCCGTGTCACGGAAAAATTCTCCGATCGCAGCACCTGTAAATGGAGCAAAGAATTGTAACGGAGCAGGATCAGCTGCAGAAGCAGAAACGATCACAGTGTAAGGAAGCGCACCTGCCTTTTCGAATTCAGCTGCAACACTCGCTACAGTTGAAGCCTTTTGGCCGATGGCTACATATATACAAAATACAGGTTCTCCTTTTTCGTAGAATTCTTTTTGGTTGATGATGGTGTCAATCGCCACAGCAGTCTTACCTGTCTGACGATCACCAATGATCAACTCGCGCTGACCACGACCAACAGGGATCATAGAGTCAATCGCTTTGATACCAGTTTGAAGCGGTTCGTTTACTGGCTGACGGAAAATTACTCCGGGCGCCTTTCTTTCCAATGGCATTTCATAAAGCTGTCCGCTGATAGGTCCTTTACCATCGATTGGCTCACCCAGTGTATCCACAACACGACCTAACATACCGTCACCAACTTTAATAGAGGCAATTTTACCTGTACGCTTTACAGTATCGCCTTCGCGGATACCTTTCGAGTCACCAAGCAATACGGCTCCTACATTGTCTTCCTCGAGGTTAAGTACAAGCGCTTTTAATCCGTTCTCAAACTCTAACAACTCACCGGCTTGTGCTTGTGTAAGTCCGTAGATACGAGCCACACCGTCACCAACGGCTAGTACAGTTCCTACTTCCTCTAATTGTGCTTCTGTGCGTGATTGTGAAAGTTGTTCGCGTAAAATTGCGGATACTTCTTCTGCTCTTATTTCTGCCATGATATCGTTATTGTTATTCGGGAGATGAAAATTAAATTTCTTTTATAAAGGGGTTATGACTGAATTTAACCTTCAGTGACTTCAATTTATTCTTGATCGATGCATCAATTTGTTTGTCGCCTACATTCAGCACGAAACCACCAATCATTTCTTTATCGATCTTCTCAATCAATTCGATTGACTCGCGACTGGTTAAAGTCTTCGCCATTTTTTCGAATTCAGCTTTTAATGCCGGATCAAGTTTTGTTGTTGTTGTAACGGTTGCTTTGCTTACGTTCTTAACTTTATTGTAAGCATTATGGAATTCTTTCGAGATGCCCGGTAATAAAGGTTCGCGATTCTTTCGTGTGATAATATCGAACATGGATAAGGTAAGCGCATTCACCTTACCTTTAAAAAGAACTTCAAGAATTTCGCGTTTCTTATTGTGCTTGATAATCGGACTGTTGAGCATCAAGACGAAGTCATTGTTGCTATTGCAAACAGAAGAAAACAACAGCATATCGCTGTGCACTTGATCCAAAACCTTCTTCTCTACAGCAAGATCGAGAAGTGCTTTTACGTAACGCGAAACTGTCCGGATGTCTGCCATCTTAGTTGATCTTTACGTCTTTGATGTAACTCTCAACCAATTCTTTTTGTGCTGCATCGTTCGCTAAATTCTTCTTCATCAACTTCTCTGCAACATCAATTGAAAACATCGCCACTTGAATCTTTACCTCTTTCAAAGCAGCTTGCTTCTCAACTTGGATAGCTGCACGAGCTTCAGATATAATTTTATCGGCAGCTTTCTTCGCTTCGCCAACAGCTTCTTCTCTCAAGCGTGTTGATGCTTCACGTGCCTGCGCCAACATCTTGTCGCGTTCTTCGCGAGCTTCTTTCAACAACTTCTCGTTTTCAGATTTCAGTTGTGACATTTCAAGACGCGCTTTC
>DAIQPD010000209.1:0-7175 GCA_036787535.1 Chryseolinea sp. | reverse complement strand
TCTGCGTTGTTCCTTATACCAGAGGACGCGAAAGAAGTCGTGATCCTCACTCCATCGTTAAAGAAGCAGAAGACATGTTTCAACGAGGCTTACGAGAGGTAACATTGCTTGGTCAAAATGTGGATTCATACAAGTGGAGTCCGGAAGAAAACAGCAAACTTTTGTTGGAAAAAAAAGGTGTCCAGGAAGTGATCAACTTCTCGATGTTGTTGGAAATGGTGGCGAAAGTTAATCCTGATTTAAGGGTAAGGTTTTCAACCTCTCATCCGAAAGATATCACTGATGATGTTCTTTACACCATGGCCAAATACGAGAATATTTGCAAGAACATTCACCTGCCTATCCAAAGTGGTAATAACCGAATCTTAGAGATGATGAGTCGTGGATATACACGTGAATGGTACTTAGATAAAGTGCAGATAATCAGATCGATATTGGGTTCTGATTGCGGTATCTCTTCAGATATGATCATTGGCTTTTGTTCTGAGACAGAAGAAGAGAACAGGGATACAATTACCTTGATGGAAGAAGTGAGGTTTGACTTTGCGTACATGTTCTATTACTCCGAGCGTCCCGGAACACCAGCAGCAAAGAAGTATGTTGATGATGTTCCGCTTGAAACGAAACAAAGAAGATTGGAGGAAGTGATCGCCAAACAAAGATCACATGGTTTGGAGAGTAACACCAAGGATTTAGGGAAAGTCTTTAAGGTATTGATCGAAGGTTTTTCGAAACGCTCTGACCAACATCTGCAAGGAAGAAACACCCATAATAAGGTGGTTATTTTTCCGAAGGGAAATCATCAAAAAGGCGAGTATGTAAATGTGTTGATAGACGACTACACAAGCGGATCGCTATTAGGCAAAGTAATTAATTAGTATGGCTATTTCGGATTCAGAAATTCAAAGCATAAAACAACGGTTCGGTATCATTGGGAATTCAACGTTGTTAAACAATTCAGTAAGCGTTGCAATGCAGGTTGCCCCTACTGATATGTCGGTATTGATAACGGGCGAAAGTGGAAGTGGGAAAGAATCGTTCTCAAAAATCATTCATCATCTAAGCGCTCGTAAACACGGACAATTCATTGCCATCAACTGTGGATCAATCCCGGAAGGAACGATCGACTCCGAATTATTCGGACATGAGAAGGGATCTTTTACAGGAGCACATGAAGCTCGCAAAGGATACTTTGAAGTGACGAGTGGTGGCACAATTTTCCTGGATGAAATTGGTGAGATGCCACTGGCAACTCAGGCGAGATTGCTCCGGGTTTTGGAGAATGGCGAGTTTATTAAGGTAGGATCTTCTAAAGTTTTGAAGACAGACGTTCGGGTTGTTGCGGCTACGAATGTTAACCTGATGAAGAACGTGGAGGAAGGTAAATTCAGAGAAGACCTGTATTACCGATTAAGCACTGTACCGATCTATATTCCGCCATTGCGTGAACGAGGAAAGGATATTGAACTTCTGTTTAGAAAATTTGCCTCCGATTTTGCGGATAAGTATAAGGTAAAGCCCATCGTTTTGACAGAGGATGCCAAGGAAATTCTGATCAAGTATCGTTTTCCGGGAAATATCCGTCAGCTCAAGAATTTAGTGGAACAAATCTCCGTGTTATCTTCTGATAATAAGGAGATTAATGGTGAAATGTTACAGCGATACATTCCCCATGAAAACAGCTTGCCCGCTTTGTACAGAAGCATGGCAACAGATAAAGATGGTCTTTCTGAAAGGGATATCTTATACAAAGTTCTTTTCGATATGAAGAAGGATTTTAACGACCTGAAAAAACTCGTACTGGAATCCTATTCATCAAACGTCAATCCAAGTCAGCTGATTAAAGATAATCCGAACTTGTTTGATGGTATTGAGCATGAACATGAGAATGAAAGTTCCGAACCAGTTTTTCTAAATCTGGCATCAAAGAGTAATGGCAACGAGGTAGAAGATGTTCATGATATTACACATGAAACGGAAGATGATTCTCTCTCCATCGAAAAGAAAGAAAAGGAACTTATCATTCGTGCATTGCGAAAGAACAATAACAAAAGAAAATATGCGGCACGCGATTTGGGAATTTCCGAGCGAACCTTATATCGCAAAATCAAACAATACGATCTTGAAAAGTAGCGCTAATCATCCGGTAGTTTTTGAAAAAATCAGATCACTTCAGGTAATCATTCTTCCTACCCTACTCCTTGTATGTTTCAATTTTTCCTCGTGTGGAGTTTACTCGTTTACCGGAGGTAACACAGAAGCCAAAACCATTTCGATCACCGAGTTCTATAACAATGCCGATTTAGGTCCAGCCAATATGGGGCCTTCTTTTACCAATGATCTGAAAACCTACTTCATTCAAAACTCCAGTTTAGATGTTGTGCCGGAAGAAGGCGAGCTTCAATTTGAAGGAGAAATTCAGGATTATAAGTTAACACCAATAGCTCCTGTCTCCACTGGCAATCCGGATGATATTAACAATGCATCCTCAACCCGTCTTACCATCACCATCAAGGCAACGTATGTAAATACCTTAGATGAAACGATGAGTTTCGAAAACAAGACCTTCTCTTTTTACAAGGATTTCCCGAACGACCAGGACTTTGCTGACATACAAGAACAACTAACCAAGCAGATTTTTGACCGCATAATCAATGACATCTTCAATGCATCGATAGCCAATTGGTAAAATTTCTTATTTTTACCTTAGTCAAAAGCATACGGTGGACAAAAATCAATTCGCAACCATACTTAAGCACTACTCTGGAAGTTCAGTAGAAGAGGCCCAGGAGGTTCTATCGTTGAAGGGACTCTACCCGTATAGTCAGCTTTTACATACGCTCTCCGCCCGGGTTTCCAAGGATCATGGTTTCAGCAATCAGCAAAGCGAACTACAGCTTGCAGCGGTTTATGCAGCCGACAGAATGGTATTAAAAGACATCATTACCCGAGATATCATAGAGCAGGTTGAAATCAAAAAGGAAATAGAGAGTAAACGTGAGATCAAAGACCTGCCTAAGGATATCACTCCTGAAACTGTTGTAGTTCAGCCTGAAGAATCCGATACTGTGGCTGATGAATTAATGCACGACTTAGAACGGCTTAGTGAATTGAAGCATAATTTTGAGGCTTTGTATATAGACCAGCCTGATGCCAAAATTAAACCCGTTAAGAAAGAGCAGACTGAAAAGAAAGAAGATATTGTAGTAAAGCCTGAACCTGTACATGTTGATTCAGGGCTTACCAAAAAACAAAGGATCATTGAATTGGCCAAATCGCTTCAAGCCGAAAAGGAAGCTGTTACAACGAAGGAAGTCGTTAAACCAAAGGCAGTCGCCCATAAGATTAATTCATCCGAAAAGTTTATTGAAGAAATAAAGATTTCAAAAAAAGAGATTAAGCCTGAGGACGAAAAACAGAAAGAGCAAATTCAGATCATTGATCAGTTTATAAAAATCCAACCTTCTATTTCAAATGTTAAGGATCGCATCCAACAGGCTCCTGCTGGTGACCTCTCCACAATCAAATCGGGTGAGTTTGGTGACAATATCGTTTCGGAAACCTTAGTCGAGCTATTGATTAAACAAGGTAAAAAAGACAAGGCTATTGAGGTTTTGAAAAAGCTAATTTGGAAGTTTCCACAAAAAAAGGCTTTCTTTGCGGCTCAAATTGAAGATTTAAAGAAGTAACTTATGTATGTATTAGTAATTAGTCTCATCCTTTTGTTCTCCGTGCTGTTGGTATTGGTGATTTTGGCTCAAAACTCTAAAGGTGGTGGATTAACCAGCCAGTTTGGAGGTTCGTCAGCCAGTAACATTATTGGTGTTAAAAAAACTGGTGATTTATTAGAGAAATTAACCTGGGGTTTAATTGTTGGTATTATGGTTTTGTCTTTATCGACCAGCTTTATAACCACAAACCAAAGAGGTACAACAAATGACATTCTGGACAAAGCCGGTGAACAAGCACCTGCCTCTACTCCTTCTGGATTGGATTTGAATACTGAACCTGTAGAAACTGATTCAGCTTCAGAGTAATATCTGATCTAACCATAAAAAAACCTCTTCACTAGTGGAGAGGTTTTTTTTATGCCTAAGATTTCTGTACGCTGATTTTCTCTCAATTATCACTCAACTCCTGAAGAGCCTTTACCCGTTGATCTAATTCTTTGGAAAACAAAAGATAAACCAAACCGTGAACCTGGAAATTTGAACCTAGTACAAAACTCTAAACTTAATCGTCTGCTCAATAGCACGAAGTTTAGCAATTACCTCTTTATCGTATTCTTTGTTGATATCGGTAATGACATAACCAATCGATTCGGTAGTCTTGAGGTATTGGCCCATGATGTTGATATCGTTTTCCGCCAACACCTGATTAATCCTGGCCAGAATTCCTGGTACATTGTGATGGATGTGAATCAACCGGTGAGCATTATCCAGAATAGGTAAGGTAATATTCGGGAAGTTTACACTGTTGGAGGTACTACCGGTATTGATGTACTCCATAATTTTACCCGGAACAAAGTTGCCAATGTTCTCTTGTGCTTCAGCAGTACTTCCACCAATGTGAGGAGTAAGAATAGTGTTTGGCAGACCGCGAAGTTCAGAAGCAAATTCTTCATCGTTGCTTACGGGCTCATATGGAAAAACATCAATGGCTGTTCCAGCTACTTTTCCAGAAAGAATATTTTCGCGTAGGGCTTGTATATCCACTACATGTCCGCGACTAAGGTTAATGAAGATGACTCCTTTCTTCATCATGGCAAATTCTTTTTTGCCAATCAGATTGGTGTTTGATTTACGTCCATCTACGTGCATAGAAATAACATCAGCTTGCTCTAGCACTTCCTTCATCGTCTTGCACTTGATAGCATTACCTAATGACAAGCGCTCTTCTGCATCGTAATACAATACCCGCATACCCAATGATTCGGCTATAACAGAAAGCTGTGTTCCAATATTTCCGTACCCAATCAATCCCAGTTTTTTGCCACGCACTTCAAAGCTTCCTTTTGCTGATTTATCCCACACGCCCTTGTGCATTTTCTCAGACTTATCGGCAATGCTTCTGATTAGGATAATCATCTCGGCAACGGCCAGCTCCACAACAGAGCGTGTGTTACTAAACGGAGCATTAAAGACAGCAATACCTTTCTGGGTAGCAGTCTTCAAATCAATCTGGTTGGTGCCGATACAAAAGGCGCCAATCACCATCAAACGATTAGCGTTCGCTAATACCTTTTCAGTAACCTGTGTCTTTGACCGAATACCTAACACCGAAACGTTCTTAATCTTTTGACAAAGTTCCTCCTCTGTCATGGCGGCATGGTATGTTTCTACGTTGAAACCTTCCAGCTTCATTAGCTCTAACGCAACCGGATGAACGTTCTCTAAGAGCAAAACATTGATCCTGTTCTTTGGATAGGAAATAGCGGTGTTCAATTTATTCAAGTATAAAAATTCGTCCAGGCTTGGTGTAATGTGATCAGCTTTGCTCTTTACATTTTCACGTTCTATGTTTTCTGTAAAGGCGAAGAACTTATTCGCAAAACCGGCTTGCTTAATTTCATAATCAGTATAGCCATCCCCTATCACATAAATATCACCCTGAAGATTGAGCTTCTTCAATTGCTCAACCTTCCCTCCGTTAGATGACAATGGATTTTCAGTATCAAAACCAATTACCTTTCCTTCGGCATCAAACCGAAACTCATTGGCAAGAATATTCTCTGGCTTAATACCAAATTCAGTAACGATGGGTTCAATAAACTCCTTAAAGCCGTTTGAAATAATGTAGATGTTATCGGAATACTTCAAAAAGAAATCTTTGTTGCGCTTAAACGATTCAGAAACACTATCCTTCAATTTAAGAATCAAAGCAGGCAAATGGTTTCTGCTTGGTGCCAAAAGATTCAACCGCTTCTCTAAAGATTCGCGAAGCGAGAGTGAACCATTCATCCCCTGGTTCGTAATGTCTATGATTTGTTTCTTCCGTGCTTCATGCTCCGGATGATCGGCCAACGAAATGTCAGCCAGTACATCAAAGGCTTCCACTTTAGTAAACGTGCTGTCGAAATCGATTACGAAGTTCTTATTCAGTTTCATGTGCTATTTTTTGTTTCTCAAGGTCACATGGAATTCGCAATTTCTATAATACCATCTTAGGGTAATTATTTTAGTGCTCATTTCATGAACTAAGAAAATTAGGGTTGACCGAAGGGTAAAATGAAAGCCTAACATTCATCGTGAAAAATAAACGTTGCCTGCATTCTACACATCAATTTTACGAGCGCAAATGTAGCAAAAGTATCACGCTGAGTCGCTTTATGTTGAGCTTTTGAAATGATTTCATTTACCTAACAAATGATAGTACAATAGTTCAAGGTTGTTGACATATCCACGCTTTATCAACCAGCCAATCATCAATTAACCATTAACGGTTAACGATTAACTATTTCAATTTATACACCATGCAGGAAGCCGATGTAGAACACACCTGGCTGAATTCGGAGGACATTTTAATTTCTTCTGGAACATCTTCGCGAGACACATCTTTAAAACCTCGCTTCAAAAAAAACGCATGCGCTGTTTCGGTTAATAAGTAAATAGCCGAAATACCTTTTGCTTTAGCATGGTCAATTAATTGTTCTGTAATGGTTGAGCCCAGTGATTGGCCCCGAATTCCGAATTTTACGGACAATGAGCGCAGTAGTGCATACTGGCTATAAATCTCCAATCCGCCTGTGGCAACCGGTGTGATGCCATCATAAAATCCTATTAATAAATGCTTATTAAAATCAAGATCCTCAAACGGAAGATTAGCGGACTGCAATAGCAATTGGAAAGTATTGAAGCCTTCAGCATCGTTAATAATTTTTGAAGTTAGTTCCATGCGTTAAATTTAGTCACTACCGCAATCTGATCCACAATGTTCCACCTTCTTTTCTTCATCTTTTTTGGTCAATCGATACAACAGGATTTGATCATTACAATACAGCACCGAATAGAAAATCAAATAAATAAAGATTTTAAGTCTGCTGATTAAGTGATCGGTTGCTATTTATCTTTTAAAAAGAATAACTTTCCAAAGTGTATTCCTGAAGGTATTTCTCATGAATAATCATATTGAGCAATTTAAACATCGTTCCTTTGAAATAAAGATAGCTCTTTTGG
>DAIQPD010000026.1:0-32056 GCA_036787535.1 Chryseolinea sp. | reverse complement strand
TATCAATTTTAATGATGCGAGCCCTATCACCAATCCTGGATTTTAAATCCTCCAGAATAGGTACCATCATTTTACAGGGTCCACACCACTCTGCTGAAAAATCAACAAAAGTTGGTTTTTCACTTTGTATCAATTCTGCAAATGATAATTGGGCCATAAATTTATGTGTTAACAGTTTCTATCTGGATTACTGGCTTCATAACAACATTAGCCCTCACGGAGTTCGAGATCAAACAGTTTACTTCAGATTTTTGGAGCACCTTCATTGCGCGATCATAATCTTTTACTTCGCTAATCACAACAACAGGTTCTAAAAGAACTTCTGTCATCATAAATTTTCCTTCTACCTGTTCCAGTTTTCCTTTTGAATTGCAGTTAAAGGAGATGAAATCAAGTTTTGAATTCTCGGCAATGGCGAGAAAAGTGGTCATTAAACAACTGCTTACTGATGCAGTGAATAAATGTTCGGGTGACCAGATGCCTGGAATACCTTTCGGAAATTCAGGAGGAGTTGCTACTTCAATGCATCCGCCCGAATTAACGGTTCCGTTCAATTCTGGTGAGCACATCATTCCCTTACGATTGTTACTCCATGCGATATTGACATTATAAAAATGCGGTTCCATGATCTTTAAATTTTATGTTGTAAGCTGGCCCAGCTACCGCCATTATGCACATTCGTATATCCCTTTGATTTTAAAATACTTTTTGCTGATGCACTTCTCATACCCGATGCGCAACAGGTGATGATGGTCTTGTTCTTATCAGACAATTGGTTCAGATTCCGTTCTAATTGATCAACCGAAATGTTGAGTGATCCTTTTATGTGTCCACCTGCATATTCGCCTTTCGAGCGAACATCTAATACAATTGCACCATCTTTAACAAGGGATGCATAATCTGCTGAAGGTTCCATTCCAAAAATTTTCTTTAATGTTTCAATCATGATGTTATGTTTAATAAGAGTTTATGTTTTGCTGTGCATTTTTTTTCGCAATGTGCTAAGTCCAAAAGGTAGGTATAGCGGACAAACACTTACCAGACTGGTGAGAACAAAAATGGCTGAGAGTGCAATGAGCACAAGTCCCAACGTTCCACTAATGATTCCTGAAAAATAAAGTCCGACAATAATAGCTGCAATTATCACCCGGGTAATACGATCAGCTGATCCCATATTTTTTTTCATGTCTTTTAATTTTTATGTAAAGTTAGTTTTGTCAGTTTCTTTGGTCTGTAACTAAAGTCACACGAGCAGTGAATTTTAAACCATTTTAAAAGTAGATGAATACCGTAGTAATTCAGATGACGTAACTCAGGAGATGAACTGATCTTTCAAAGTAAAATCAACGTTTTAAAAGAAATATTTATAGAAAGCAATCATACCCAATACCAATAGAATAATGCTGGGTAACATTCGCAGTAAGCGATTTTGTTGAAACTGATAGGAAACTTTTCGCGCCAGGAGAGCAAGCAGTGTGAGAAGCGCCATGGCACCAAGGGAAGTTCCTAACACATAACTATGAATTCGCCATTTTGTATCAAGTTCAATCCAGCCTTCTAATTTGCAATAAGCCGTTATAGCAATCCAAAAAGGTATTGCCTGTGGATTTAGAATACTCAGGATTAGTCCTCTTCTAAATCCGCTTTCTTGAAGTTTAACGGATATCATGGATGGCTTGCGTGTCGACCATAATCCAACTAGACCTAATGAAGTCATTAATACAGCAGCCAATAGCTTAAAGTTTTTTAAGATAACAGGAGAGGAGGTAATGAGATGTTCAAACTCAACGGCAATCCATGTATAGGGATATTCAACAATGGCGACCGCCAAAGCAAAGCGCAGTGCAGTCTTTACTTTATTTTCAAGCCCAAGTTGAAGCACCATTACATTCAGTGTTCCCGGTGGAATTGATCCAACAAAACTGAAGATGAACCCGACAATAAATACCTGTATAATCAAAGTAAATGTTTTCGTTTAGTTAACTCATCCGGATAGGTACGTATTTCGCTTGTACACATCAATGGATATTTTTTCAATACCTAAATACTCAACCTTTTTTATTTTCAGAATTTTTCTGCTTTGGGGTTTGAAACAAGTTGAAGAACAATCCTCCCATTAGTCCTCCATAGAGTGAACTGTTTACGGGTGAGGATGTAATAGCACATGTTCCACTTACGCACCCGATATAAAACCAATAGAGGTATCCACCCAGAGTACCGAGTACAATACCTATTCCCAAAATCAGCCAGGTCTTCATTACTCTTTCATTTATTCCTGATCGTTGAGCTGCACACAAAATCGGTACGTGGAATTTTAGTTTCAGAAATTGACTTAAACCCACCCTTTACGTCTATCAGATTATTCCATCCACGCGCCTTCAAGATGGATGCCGCTATCATCGAGCGATATCCACCAGCACAATGTAAGTACACTTCGCCTTCTTTTGGAATTTCAGCTACGTGATCATTTAAAAAATCAAGCGGAATGTTTATTGCATTTTCAACATGCTCGGATTGAAACTCTGTAGGTTTCCGTACATCAATTACATGAAGTGTTTTGGTGTTGAAGCGTTTTTCGAATTCAGTGGCGTCAATGGATTCAATCACATCAATATCTTTTCCGGATTGCAACCATGCTTTAAATCCACCTTTCAAATAACCAATGGTATGATCAAACCCAACACGCGCCAGGCGTGTTATTACCTCTTCTTCGCGACCTACCTCTGTAACAATGAGAAGTGGATGTGCCACACCTGGAATTAATGAACCAACCCAGGGTGCAAAACTTCCATCGATACCAATGTTAATGGAGTTTGGAATAAATCCCTTCGTAAATATTTGAGAATCGCGGGTGTCTAGAATTAATGCACCGGTTTCATTTGCAAACAATTCGAAACCATCCGGAGTAAGAGCATGCATTCCTTTTGAAAGTATAGAGTCAATACTTTCATAACCTTCTTTGTTCATCTTCACATTTTCCGGAAAGTATGCCGGTGGAGGCGGAAGCCCATCTGTAACTTCTTTGATAAATTCTTCGCGTGTCATGTTGGCGCGCAAAGCATAGTTCATTTTTTTCTGGTTGCCCAGAGTGTCAACCGTTTCCTTCATCATATTTTTTCCACAAGCCGAACCCGCGCCATGTGCCGGATAAACAATGACATTATCTGCCAGTGTCATAATTTTGGTGCGCAGAGAATCGTAAAGCCATCCGGCTAATTGTTCTTGCGTCATGTGTGCTGCTTTTTGTGCAAGGTCTGGTCTACCTACATCTCCAAGGAACAAGGTATCACCACTGAAGATGGCGTAATCTTTTTCGTTCTCATCTTTCAAAAGGTAAGTGGTAGACTCCATTGTGTGTCCTGGTGTATGCAATACTTTGATGGTGATCTTTCCAACTTTTAATTCTTCACCATCACGCGCAATGTGTGCATCAAATTTTGGTTGCGCAGTTGGTCCGAATACAATGGTAGCACCTGTCTTCGCAGCGAGATCAAGATGCCCGGAAACAAAGTCCGCATGAAAATGAGTTTCGAGTACATATTTAATCGTTACCTTATCTGCTTTTGCTTTTTGAATATAAGGTTCTACTTCGCGCAGCGGATCGATAATCACAGCTTCGTTACCTGAACGAATGTAATATGCACCTTGTGCAAGACAGCCTGTGTAAATTTGCTCGATGTTCATTTCCATATGTATATTCATTAAATCACTTTGCAAATTTCGGTATTCCTAACCATTTATTTGGTGATAAAAGTCACTCAACCCCCTATATAGTAATTTCTTTCGTGATAATAATAATGGCCATGGTTAGTGCAAACCATCCAAAACCTGCCTTCAGATTCTTTCCATTAATAAACTTCGAAAGGTAAGTGCCTAAAAAAACTCCTGCTATTGCCAATGCAGAAATAAACAGCATAAGTTGAAAATTGATTTCCCTCACCAGATGAAAGTCACCAATAAATCCGATAGAAGAATTTATGGCTATGATAATCAAGGATGTTCCGATCGCTTTTCTCATAGAAAGGCCAGCCAGTAATACTAAGGAAGGGATAATGAGAAAACCACCGCCAGCACCAACAATTCCGGAAACAACTCCTACAATCAATCCTTGAAAAGTAATCATGAAGAGATTCAGGTGTATATAAGGTATTTTGGAATTATCATCACTTTTATCTCGAATCATTCGAACTGCCGCAATCAACATGATGATGGAAAAGAAAATCATGATAGCGATGTTCTTTGTTAGCACAAAGGATCCGATAGTCAAAATGGATTCCGGAATATGTGGTAGTAGAAAGTGTCGTGTGAGATAAATTGCGAGTGTGGAAGGAATAGAAAATAGTATGGCACTTTTTAAATCGACATTGTGATTTAAAGAACTGCGAAATCCGCCTACCATTGAAGTAGTGCCAACAATAAATAATGAGTAAGCAGTAGCCAATGTGGGCTCGATGTGAAACAGATAGACAAGAACCGGAATCGTTATGATGGAACCACCTCCACCAATCAATCCCAGTGAAATGCCGATTAGTCCAGACGCTAAATACCCCACAAAGATTTCCATAGTTATTCAATTTCTATGCAAAGATCTGAAGGATGCAAACCAAAGTCGGTGACTTCAGTCACGCAATAAAAATAAAAGAGAAATTATGAACGTGTGATTATATAGAACAATATATATTCATAATTATTGCTCCTTCTTCTAGTAGACGCATTTGCACAGATTGACTAGAAATGATGTTGATTATAAAGGTTGTAAAGGCTCCAATTTTAAAAATGACTCCAATCACATCTTGGGAATGAATTATAAATTCAACCTGCTTATCTCATTTCTTGAAATTGAAATTCTTTTTTGAGACTCCAGTTTTTTCAAGAGCCGTGAAATTACCTCGCGGGATGAATTTAAATCATCTGCAATTTCCTGATGGGTGATATTAATCTTATCGCTACCAAGTGATTCGAACTGACGCTTCAAATAAAACTCCAGCTTTTGATCCATCGAATGAAAAGCAACCTGATCAATAACTTCTAACAATTCCTCAAAACGAGCGCGATATGTCTCCAGCACAAAATAGTACCATTGCCGATGATCTTTCATCAAAGCATCCATGTACTGAATTGGAATAGCCAAAGCCTTTACATTCGTCATTGCTTTTGCCTTGATGGCACTGCTTTCGTTTTTTGTTGCACAGATCATGGAGAGTGCGCAGGCATTTCCTTTTTCCAGATAGTAAAGAAAAAACTCTTCTCCATCTTCTCCTTCCCTATACAGCTTTACACGGCCATCCAGAATGAGCAATGAGTTTTTAAAATACTGGCCAGGTCGCATGAGCATAGCTCCTTCTTCAAAGTCCATTACTTGTCCGATCTTTTCGAGATGGTCAACAAGTTCAGTATCAAATTGTGGGAAAAGTTGATGTAGTTGCATGGGGTAAAGATACGCCATCAAAAATTAAGGACGTGTATTGGTCGAACTCGTCAAACTAATTAAGGGGAGTTTCAGTTCTTTAATCAACATAATTTCTTTTGAATTCTTTTTTTTAGTTGAATCTCATCTGCTTTTTTCCTTTTGTCAAAACACCATTGATTCTGTAAGTGGAGTTATGCAAACAGCAAGTATTCTTGCTTTTCTCGTTGTGAAACTTTGTGGCTTTGAGCGTTTGTGGCAAAGAAAATTAGGACACTAAGTCTCGAAGCCACGAAGAAGCCACTAAGCTCGATAAGTCGAGATTTTAAATTGAGAAACACAATCTATCAATTACGAAGTAGTACCCTGAGAAATACCTCTGTTTTTTCTCTTCGGTTAAACTGAATTTTTGCGTAACATCAGTTTTTAAGTACTTTAACAAATTGAAGAGCACGACAGAATCTTTAGCGAATGAATAACATTACCCTCTTTATTATTTTATTAACCATTGTAACTGCATTGGCAGAGGTTACAGATAAAATTCGGATTCCCTATCCTATCCTGCTTGTTCTGGTAGGAATGGTAATTGGTTTTATTCCGGGCTTACCCCGTGCGGAACTGGATCCTGAAATTGTGTTCCTGATTTTTCTTCCACCTATATTATATGCCGCTGCCTGGACAACCTCTTGGCCTGATTTTAAAAAAGCCAAACGGCCTATTACACTTCTTGCTATTGGTTGCGTGATCTTCACTACCTGTGCTGTTGCCGCGGTCTCGCATTATTTTATCCCTGGATTTAGCTGGGCAGAAGCATTTGTATTGGGCGCTATTATTTCTCCGCCCGATGCGATAGCAGCCACCGCTGCGACAAAAGGTTTGGGTGTTCCGAAAAGAGTTATTACTATTTTAGAAGGGGAGAGCCTGGTGAATGATGCTACCGGATTAATCGCCTATCGTTATGCCGTAGCGGCCGTGGTTACGGGTGCCTTTAGTTTATCAGAAGCCAGTCTGCAATTTTTTTTCGTTGCTATAGGCGGAATCTTCTTTGGCCTTTTGTTAGGATGGATATTCAAATGGATTCATAAGATCACTCCCGATAATCCGACAACGGATACTGCCTTAACTTTCCTTGTTCCGTTCATTGCCTATCTGGGGGCTGAACAATTTCACATGTCAGGTGTGTTGGCTGTGGTAACTTCTGGTTTGTTTCTGAGTTGGAACGCCTCTGAAATATTTTCACAACGCAGTCGATTACAGGCCAATGGAACGTGGGATACAGTCATCTTTTTACTAAATGGAATTATTTTTATTTTGATTGGATTGCAATTGCCTGCAGTTCTTGAGAACATACACGACATACCTTTAAGCACACTTCTTTTCTACGGAGCAATTGTAAGTCTCGCAGTTATTATTGGCCGAATAATCTGGGTTTACCCGGGGGCCTACATTCCACGGGTTTCAAAAAGAGTTCGCGAAAGAGAACCTCTTGTCGACATTCGATTGGTCACCGTAACCGCATGGTCAGGTATGCGTGGTGTCGTTTCACTGGCTGCGGCTTTGGCGTTGCCACTAACCTTAAGCAACAATCAGGCATTTGCAAACCGAAGCCTGATCATCTTCATAACGTTTTGTGTTATCTTTTCTACGTTAGTCATTCAAGGTTTAAGCTTACGACCGTTGATCAATTGGTTGGGCATAAAACCAGATGCACAAGAACATATTGATGAACAAGAGGCGCGTTTTAAAATAGCAGTAGCTGTGATCAATCGTATTGAAGAAGAATTTTCTTTGAGCCTGAGTGATGATGTATTGAACCAGATCAAAACGAAATATGAAATCCGCATTCAGCGTTTGCAAAAAGATCAGACCAAACGCAGGATAGATGAAGACCAGATCATTGAGTTCCATCGCGTCCAACACGAACTCCTGAGCATGGAGCGCAGACATATTATTCAAATGCGCAGAGAGGGAAACATCAGCGATGAAGCCCTTCGAAAAATTGAATATGAATTGGATCTGGAAGAGACCAGATTGATTTTGGAGAAGAAGTAAGAACATTAAATGTTGAAAATCCCAATCATGCTAAATAAAAACAGAATGCGCTTTGCTTTAATCTTTCAATTGGTTTTAATGTTTGCATCCGCACAGGCGCAATCCATTCTTCCACCTATTATAGAATGGAAAGGGAAAAGTGAATTATTAATTGCTAAGGCTGACAATCCCTGGATCACACCCACTGAAAAATCGGGCTTTGTTATATCACCAAATTATGTTGAGACCATGAGCTGGTTTAAAAAGCTGGCCGATGCTTCTCCTTTGCTGACTATGATTTCAATTGGCAAAAGTGTAGAGGGAAGGGACATTTACATGATCATTGCTTCGACAGAAAAAAACGTATCGTCAGAGTCTTTAAAAAAATCAACAAAACCTCTGGCCTTGGTTCAGGCTGGTATACACTCTGGTGAAATTGATGGAAAAGATGCGGGCATGATGTTGTTGCGTGATATTGCTTTTGGTAATAAGCAAGATTTAGTGAGTAAGGTAAATTTTTTGTTCATCCCCATTCTTAGTGTCGATGCACATGAACGTTCTTCTGTATACAACAGACCAAATCAACGTGGACCACAAGAAATGGGCTGGCGAACCAATGCACAGAATTTAAATCTGAACAGAGATTACGCAAAGTTGGATACAAAAGAAGTAAGAGCAGTAGTACAGGTAATGAACGAATATGACCCATCACTCTACATGGACATTCACGTAACAGACGGAGCGGATTATCAATATGACATTACCTATGGTGGTATTGGACTTCAAGGTAATTCACCTGCTATTTCACAATGGTTAGAAACAAAGTATAAACCCACAGTCGATAAAGACTTAACAGCAAATGGACATATACCCGGACAACTATTGTTCGCGCTAAACGATCGCGATTTTTCGCAAGGAAATGTTTTAGCATCGGGTGGTCCACGATTTTCAGATGCCTATGGAAACTTAAGACACATGCCCTCCATATTGGTCGAGAACCATTCTTTAAAACCGTTTAAGCAAAGAGCATTGGGTACTTACGTGATGTTGGAGAGCACGTTGAAGTTATTGGCAACAGAAGGTCAAGCACTAAAGCAGATCATAACAGCAGACAAAGCCATCAGAGCTTCTAAAGTTCCCATGTCATGGAAAGTTCCTCAAATGAAGAGCGCAGTAACTTTTGAAAGTCAATCTGGCCTTCAAGGTTCGGAGTCCACATCCATAAAAACAGATAGTTTAAAATTCTTGGGAATTTCATCACGGATTTTAAAATCAACCGTAACGAATTCAGAGTACATCGAATGGTTGGGTAAACCGATTATACAAACCATTGCCAATTATAAAGCAACCGAACCGATTGATTGGGTTGTCCGCCCCAAAGGATATTGGATTCCAGCGTCATGCGATGAGGTAATTCAAAGACTAAAGATTCATGGAATTCAGATGACCACACTTTCTGAAGCGCGCGAAATACAAGTGGAAATGTATAGAATAGAAGATGCTATCTTCGGAGATGAGAATCATAGAGTTCAACCTTTCGAAGGACACATACAGGTAACTGGAATTACAAAATCAGAAAACCGTAAACAGTTATTTCCAGCGGGATCAGTCTACATAACAACAGACCAATCCTTGGGTGATCTTGCCATGATATTACTTGAGCCCAAGTCGAAGGACTCTTTTTTTAGTTGGGGATTTTTTCTGACCATGTTTCAACGAACAGAATACATCGAAGCTTATGTAATAGAGCCGATGGCAAAAAAAATGCTGGAAGAATCTCCAGCGCTACGAGAAGAATTTAAAAAGAAAAAAGAACAGGATAAGGTATTTGCAAACAATCCTAATGCAATTCTTACTTGGTTCTACAGCAAAACAAAATATTACGATGACCGCTATTTGTTATATCCGGTTGGAAGAGACTAGACTTTATTCTTATTAACGCATTGTCTTCCATGATTCTCATTATGGAGAACAATGTCAAATTATGCATCGTGTCGTTGAAAGTATTTTTTTATGATTCCGAGTGTTTTGGAAACGTTGTCAGAAGCAAGTTTGTAAAATCTTAATATTAAGTTAAAAAGATACCTATGCTATTTGATGCACTATGGTTATCTTGAAATAAACTAACTCCCTACCATGAGAAAGATCGCGTACATCCTTTTACTATTTGTTTGCATTGTAAGTTGTAGAGACGAAAAACCAAAAGGCTGGATTGATGAGGAACGACTTTCACATCGCGATGCAAAGGATTGGTTGTCGCTTGGGGGTAATGAAATGATGCAGCATTATTCTCCACTCAATCAAATAACCATTGAAAATGTAAAAGACCTTGGTTATGCGTGGGAGTATGATGCCAGCACGATGATTGGCAATGTGCCAAGAGGATTGGAAGCAACACCCATTGTAGTGGATGGTATTATGTACACATCGGGTGCGTGGGGTGTTGTGTATGCACTCGATGCAAAAACAGGTAAAGAGATTTGGAAATACAAACCACCCGTTGACGCATCGTACGGAAGAAGATCTTGCTGTGATGCGGTGAACAGAGGTGTGGCAGTTTGGGAAGGAAAGGTATATGTTGGTACGCTTGATGGTTATTTGGTTTGTCTGAATACAGAGAATGGCGAAGTGATTTGGAATGTTGATACGTTTACCGATCGCACAAAAGGATATACTATAACAAGTCCGCCACAAGTAGCCGGAAGCATTGTGATGATAGGTAACTCTGGTGCTGAGTTTGGTGTGAGAGGTTATGTAACAGCATACGATTTAAAAACCGGAGAAGAAAAGTGGCGCTTCTGGATTGTGCCGGGCGATCCTTCAAAACCGTATGAAAGTCCGGAAATGGAAATGGCAGCGAAGACATGGGATCCGAAATCACATTATGAATCTGGTTTGGGAGGAACAGCGTGGGGTGAATCTGCTTATGATCGTGAACTGAATTTACTCTATGTAGGTACAGGTAATGCTTCACCTTATCCGATTTGGTTTAGAAGTCCCTCGGGTGGTGACAATTTATTTTTGGCTTCTATTCTTGCTATCAATCCCGACAACGGAAGATTAGTGTGGCACTATCAAACAACACCAGCAGAAATCTGGGATTATACTTCTACGCAAAATTTGGTTTTGGCCGATATGGAAATAAACGGCAAAGTAAGAAAGACCATTATGCAAGCACCCAAGAACGGATTCTTCTATGTGTTGGATCGGGCAACAGGTGAGCTGATATCCGCAGAGAAATACACAAAAGTAAATTGGGCAAGTCACATTGATTTAAAAACCGGACGACCTGTATTAACAGAAAACGGACAATGGTATAAAGACAAACCCAAATTGGTGGTTCCATACCTTGGTGGCGGACACGTTTGGCAACCGATGTCATACAATCCAACAACGGGTTTGGTGTATATACCGGAGCGTGCAGTCCCGCAAGTGTTCAAAACATTCGATACCTATCAATGGCTGCCGGATGTTGACAACACCAACCTTGATTATGCTAACATGTATAAGTTCAAAAAGAATGTTATCGATCAGGTAAAGCAAGCGGAAGACACAACGCGATCAGAAAGTTTACTGGCGTGGGATCCGGTGAATCAAAAGGTAGCCTGGAAATTTCCAGAGGGTGGACCGGATGGAGGAACCATGTCAACACCCGATTTGGTTTTTCAGGGAACACGCACCGGATATTTTAATGTGCATGATGCCCGAACGGGTGAAAAGCTAAAATCTATTTTTACTGGCATCGGAATAATGGCCGCTGCAACTACCTACAGTGTTGATGGAGAACAATATGTTGCTGTGATGGCAGGATATGGCGGAGCAGAAACGAGCGGCTACTTACCGGATGGTGCATTTCTTCAATACGAAAACAGAGGTAAAATCATTGCCTTCAAATTAGGTGGGGCTGAAACACCACTGCCGCCAAAACAAAAACACATTGAAGCGCCTGCTCCTCCGGAAATAAAAATCAAAGAAGATCTAATCGAACGAGGAAGGGCACTATATGAATTCTATTGTGAAATCTGTCATGGTAAATTTGGTGATCAGCATACTTCCCAACATCCGGATCTTTCTAAAATGCAGGAGGCGAAGCACATGGTGTTCAATGACATTTTATTAAAAGGAATATTATCGCAAAACGGAATGGCCAGCTTTAGCAATTCACTTAGTGAAGCAGATGTGGAAGCCATTCATCACTTTCTACTGAAAAAACAAACTGAAACTTTAGCAGAACAGGAGAAGAAAAAAAATCAGTAAGGTGTAAATCATGGAACTTGAAAGATAATCCCAAACAAAACCTATGATCGATCAGGACAAAATTGAGTTACCAAAAATAAACTTCGATGAAAATGGTGAATTGATCATTACCGCCTCACCGACTTCTTCTCATAGCGATTTTGATTTTTTTGAAGGCAAATGGAACCTTCTCAATAAAAAATTGAAATCAAGACTCAATAATTGCACAGAGTGGATTGAATTTCAATCAACCCAAGAAATGCATAGAATATTGAATGGCATTGGCAACATTGATAATTTTCTTGCAACATTTAACGGGCAACCGTTCGAAGGTATGTCATTACGACTTTTCAATCCTCAAACAAAACTGTGGAGTATTTACTGGGCAGACTCCATCGTTGGAAAGTTAGATCCACCCGTTGTTGGATCATTTGAAAACAACATCGCCCACTTCTTTACCAGAGACATGTTCAATGGCAAAAATATTTTAGTCGCCTTTCGTTGGGATGCCCGGGACAAAAATAATCCAATCTGGAGCCAGGCTTTCTCTGACGACAATGGCAAAACATGGGAATGGAATTGGTATATGTACATGAAAAAAGTAGGGTAAGACTTCCTTCTCCATCAGAGTCACCGGCTTCCAGGACTTTGATGCAATCAAAGAGTCACACTATGATTTTCCTCAATACACAAGTATAGATGTGACGAGCGGTGCATCAATCACGCGTTTACTACTACCCATGTGTGGCTGTCACTTTATTGTCTTCCCATTAAACGTAGTTCGTGAAAAGCATTTGGTTCTTCTGTTCGCTTATGGTATATCCTTTCCGATCACTTTAGAAGAGATGGTATAAACATTTAAACACTTTACGTGTTAATCGAGCATTAACTTTAAAAATAAAAGTATGCTATCACAACTTGTTTATGTAAGTAATCGAAAACCAATGTGTACTCAAGAAGAGATCGACAAAATTGTTGCCTCTTGTAAAAAAAATAACCCTGCTCTTGGCATTACCGGAGTGTTGTTGTACTCCGACTCTAAATTTATTCAGTTGGTAGAAGGTGAATCGAATGTAATCACTGGATTGTACGACAAAATCAAAAAAGACCCTCGTCACACTAATACCATGATGGTTTCATACGGTCCCATTAAAGACAAATCATTTCCAAGCTGGCACATGGGCACACGACATCTCACAAAAAACGAAGTCGAATTCAAGACTGACATTTCGACTGATGACAAGGCTGTTTTTAATAAAATACTAAACGGAAAAGATGAGGACGGTCAAAAGGTACTTAACATATTAAAAAAGTTTTTCTGATTGTCCGTATTGAGTAAAAAACCGGTTTAATCTTTCTGTATTTTCTCAAACCTTCTTACTGGTATATTCCGGTAAGAAGGTATTCAATTTAATTTCTCCTCTTGCGACTTAGGCAACATAAAATCTACCAATGCCTTTAAAGGTAGCGTTACATCTCATTAAAAAACCTTGGTCAAGTATTCACTTCTTGGAATACTATGCTACCCCATTGAACCTCAACCTACAACATTTGGAACTCTTTTAAAAAGAGGCGAGTTAATGGCGGATGAATAGCACCCATCAACAATTTTCTAATTTCAACTGGCGTTATTAGCGATTCATGTTCCAAAACCAAAATCCATTCAAAAAATGAAAACCATTTTCAAAAACAAATTCAGAATCTATTCAGAATGTTTTCCGGAATTTGTACCGAACTAGTACTTTATGCTCAGAATAACTTTGGCAGCAATAGGCATTTACCTATCAACTTTGATGGGTTTTTCCCAATCCATCGATTCTACTTCATACAAGAATCGCAAACTGAAATTAGAAGAAGTAAACTTTGTGTCGAGTTATTATCAGCAGGATGGTAATAACTCGGCTGTTACCGGTGGAATCGGAACAGAGAAGCTAACCGATTTTGCCACAACGACAGATGTCAAACTCTCACGATACGATCATCGGAATCGTAAACACACCATTACCGGAGAACTGGGTATCGACTCCTATACTTCTGCATCGTCTGATAAAATTGATCCGTCTACGATATCTTCTGCATCCTCGGGTGATATGAGAATTTACCCTTCGTTAGGTTACGCCATCACCAACGAAGCAAAAGGATCAACGATCAGCATTACCGGATCGGTTTCTACCGAGTATGACTATCTTTCAAAAGGATTAAACCTGGGCTGGTCAAAACTTTCAAAAGATAAGAACAGAGAGTTCAGTGCAAAAGCGCAAATATTTTTGGATACCTGGACTGTGATTTTGCCGGTGGAGCTCAGAGGCACTACCAATAAAAAAGGCAGCCTACCTAGAAATTCATACAGTGCTTCGTTTACATTAAGTCAGATCATAACCAAACGGTTACAACTTTTACTTCTGGCCGATGTTGCGTATCAAAGTGGACAACTGGCAACCCTGTATCACCGAACGTACTTCACAGACGGATCGCATCAAGTTGAAAATTTACCCGACACGCGTCTGAAAATTCCGATAGGTATTCGATTGAATTATTTTCTTGGTGATCGATACATCGTTCGAACCTACTATCGATACTACAAAGATGATTGGGGATTGAGTGCACATACCTTCGAACTTGAAACACCCATTAAGATTACACCCTTCTTTTCTGTAAGCCCTTTTTATCGACACTACAGTCAACAAGGTGTTAAATACTTTGCTGGCTTTGAGGAGCATAATCTGAATGAAGATTTTTATACCAGCGATTACGATCTCTCTACTTTGACAAGTAATATGATTGGATTAGGCATTCGCTATGCACCACCCGGTGGCGTGTTTGGTCTTACAAAATTTAATGCACTTGAATTGCGGTATGCGAACTACCAACGTTCAACCGGTTTAGATGCAAACATTATTACGCTTTTAGCAAAATTCAAATAACGATATGAAAACACTGATGATTAGTTTAGTAATGATGGTTACACTATCAACTGAATGGCTCACGAACATGACGGCAGCGAAGGAGATTGCCGCAAAAGAAAACAAATACATTTTATTAAACTTCTCGGGCTCCGACTGGTGCGCACCGTGCATTAAAATGAAAAAAGAAGTTTTTGAAAACGAATCGTTTCTGAATCTTGCCGAAAAACAATTGATCCTCGTTCGTGCAGACTTTCCGCGCTCGAAGAAAAATAAACTATCGGATGAACAAACGAAACACAATGAGGCGCTGGCGGAAAAATATAACCCCTCTGGTAAATTTCCGCTCACCATTTTGCTTGACGCCAACGGGAAGGTGATAAAGGAATGGGATGGTTACGCATTCTCCAGTCAGGATAAATTTATTGCTGATCTCGACACTGTACTGACTTTAAATAAATAGAGTGACGGCAGTCGGTGCTACATATCGTAAACACGCTAAGTTGATGGGCAATCAGTTTGAATTTACCGTTGTGGCCTCTGATGAAACCTGGGCAAACCAAAAAATCGAGGAAGCGATTGCAGAAGTTAAACGCATTGAAAAAATGTTAACCACGTTTGGTGATTTCAGTCAAACGAACCAGATCAATGCAAAGGCCGGTATTGAAAGCGTGCCCGTTGATAAAGAAGTTTTCGATTTAATTGAACGTTCACTTCGCATTTCGGCATTAACACAAGGCGCGTTTGATATTACCTATGGCTCCATCGACAAAAGTCTTTGGAACTTTGATAAGAACATGACATCACTTCCTGATCCGCTTACTGCAAAGGCAACTGTTCGTCTTATTAATTTTCGAAATGTGATTCTTGATAAGGAACGTCATAGTGTTTTTCTGACAGAGAAAGGAATGCGCATTGGCTTCGGTGGCATCGGAAAAGGATATGCTGCCGATCGCGCCAAGCAAGTGATGGTTGACGCGGGCGTAAACAGCGGCATCGTAAATGCAGCAGGTGACCTTACCGTATGGGGCACACAACCGAATGGTGAAGCGTGGACAGTAGGCATTGCTGATCCCGACAAAAAAGAATTGCCCTTTGCTTCCTTAAATTTATCAAACACTTCCATTGCCACATCCGGTAACTATGAGAAGTATGTGGTTATTGACGGTAAGAAATATTCACATACTATTGACCCTAAAACGGGTTACCCGGTTCAGGGAATTAAAAGTGTTACCATTCTGTGTTCGCATGCCGAGATTGCGGACGCAATGGCCACACCGGTAATGGTGATGGGCATTAAAGCGGGCATTGGTTTAATCAATCAGTTAAAAGGTATTGCCTGCATTGTAGTCGATGATCACAATACTATTCATACATCTTCCAATATTAACTTGAAACACTAAATGAAAAAGACACTTTCGTTTTCCCAAAAAATAATTCTCGCAGCTATTTTCATCGTTCCCTTTGCGATGAGCTGCGCTCCTGTAAAAGAATATCAGAAGATGCACCTCAATGATTCTGAAATGGAATTGGCGGCTCGTAAAACCCAGAAATTTGAAACTAGCTTCCAACTCTATCGTGAAGGTGCCTCTGGCGCGAACGGTGGAAAAAATGGAGGTGGCTGCGGCTGCAACTAAGCGTTCAGATTATCTTCAGAATTGAGCTCTTCCTTTGAGGATATGAGAGATACAGTTCTAACTTACATAAATCATCAACGATCACGGTTGGTTTGGTTATTGTCCGCAATACTTATCGGGTCATCGCTTGTCACACGAATTATTTTATTGCTATACTCCCGCAATCAGGTTGAATGGTCGGTTATCAACTTGACTGAGATCTTTGGTTTGGGTTTATTTTTTGATCTGCTTAACGCGTTTTATTTTCTAATTCCGCTTGTACTTTATGTGTGGCTCGTGCCCGAACGTATTTTTCAAAAGCGTTTTCATCAGTACGTTTTAGTATTCCTCCTTTTTCTTTTCACTTTCATTTTGTTGTTTGATGCAGCGGCTGAATATTTTTTCTGGGATGAATTCAACAGTCGTTTTAATTTCATTGCTGTTGATTACCTTATTTACACAACTGAAGTAATTGGGAATATTCAGCAGTCTTATCCTATTGAATGGATTTTGGCTGGATTATTTCTGCTGTCGGCATTAATCACATACGGGTTAAAAAATTTCATTATGAGACCCTCAGAGAAACCTATTCGATTTAGATACCGTACTCAATTCTTTGCTCCTTTTCTTTTATTACCTATTGCTGGTTTTCTACTGGTAGATAATCGACTTCATCACATCAGCAGTAATAATTTTGTGAATGAGTTAGCAGGAAACGGAATGTATGAACTCTTTGCTGCCTATCGAAACAACGAACTGGATTTCGAAACATTCTATCCACACCTCACCGATAAAGGAGCCATAGATACCATTAGCAAAACTTTACTAGAAGGCGATGCTCACCGTGATAAGGATGTCAATTCCATTAGGCATCAGGTAACGAGCACTTTGCCAGAAACAAAATTCAATGTAGTGCTGATTAGTGTTGAAAGCTTTAGTGCCGAATTCATGAGTCTTTTTGGAAACAAACAAAGCATTACACCTTTCTTAGATTCGCTTGCCCAGCATAGTCTTGTCTTCACCCATTTATTTGCAACAGGCACGCGTACCGTTCGCGGTTTGGAAGCTCTGTCGCTTTCTATTCCACCCACGCCTGGTCAATCCATTGTGCGAAGACCAAACAACGAACATTTATTTTCAATGGCCACCGTATTTAATGAGAAGGGTTATGAAAGTAAATTTATTTATGGCGGCTATGGGTACTTTGACAACATGAATTATTTCTTTTCCAACAACGGTTATGAAGTGGTTGATCGAAGCGCTTTAAATGATGACGAAATTGACTATGAAAATATTTGGGGAGTGGCGGACGAGAATTTGTTTACACTGGCTTCGCGCGAAATTGAAAAAACAGTGGACAGTCATAAACCTTCCTTTGTTCATATCATGACCACCACTAATCACCGACCGTATAGTTATCCGGAAGGTAGAATCGATATTCCTTCGCATACTGGCAGAGAAGGTGCAGTGAAGTATACCGACTATGCCATTGGCAAGTTCATAAAAGAAGCTCGCAAAAAAGATTGGTATGCCAATACTGTTTTTGTTATTACTGCAGATCATTGTGCATCCAGTGCGGGAAAAACAGAACTGCCTATTCAAAAATATAAGATCCCACTGATCATATTTTCGCCAGGTCGTTTCACACACCAAACGCAAAGCAGATTGATGAGCCAGATTGATATCGCGCCCACGCTGCTTGGCATGTTGCACTTCTCTTATTCAAGCAAATTTTTTGGGTATGATATTTTTAGATTACCAGAGGGTAAAGAGCGCGCGTTTATTAGCACGTATCAGGCGCTTGGATACTTAAGTCACGATAGTCTGGCCATTCTTTTACCTAAGCGAAAATCTGAAATTTTAGTGGTGAATTTGAATGACGATTCGGCTATATCCGTAAAGTCTCCATCTCAAACGGCCCGGGTAATAAAAGAAGCCATCAGTTGGTATCAAACTGCCAGTTACTCTTTTAAAAACGGCAAATTGAAAGAGCAGAATTAATACTTTAACTTTAGATCAGTTCATGAAAATATTAATTATCGAAGACGAAAGAGAGCTTGCCAAAAGTATTGTTCAATACCTGAGGCAGGAAAGCTATGTGTGCGAAGTTGCCTACACCGCCAGTGAAGCACACGAAAAGGTAATGCTATATGACTATGACTGTATTCTTCTCGACATCACTTTGCCCGATGGCAATGGTTTAAAAATTCTGGAAACTCTCAAGAAAGAGAATAAGCTTGATGGTGTTATTATTATTTCTGCAAAGAACTCCATTGAAGATCGGGTGAAAGGACTTAACCTGGGTGCAGATGATTACCTGCCAAAACCTTTTCACCTGTCTGAGTTAGGAGCGCGGGTGTCAGCCATTATTCGCAGAAAACGTTTTGAAGGCAACAACAAGATAAGCATACACGAACTCACCATCGATCTCCTTGGCAAGACCACCAGTGTAAGTGGAAAGGTGATTGATCTCACCCGGAAAGAATACGACCTGTTATTATTTCTGGTATCAAATAAGAATAGGGTAGTGATGAAAAATGCTATAGCCGAACACCTCTCCGGTGATGATGCAGAAGTTTTTGATAACTTCGATTTTATTTACGCCCATATGAAGAATATGAAAAAGAAACTTCATGAAGCCGGTTGTCCCGACTACATTAAAACCATTTATGGATTGGGCTATAAATTTGAAGGATGAAGCTCTTAACCCGAACCATAAAAAATTACCTTCTTTTCTCAGCGGTGTTGGTGTGTATCTTCACCCCGCTTTTTTATGTGGCTATGCAGAAACTATTTCTCTCGCGAATGGACGAAGAGCTGCGCGAGCACAGGGAAGAATTTGGTGAATCGGTGACCCATTTAAAAACAGAGGAAGATCTGGAACTTTATCATTTAATGAACAGAGAATTTCTACTTACACCCATTGATACACTTCCAAAACAAGACATCATTTTTACGGAAGAAATAATTGACAATGCAGGTGAAGAGGTAGTTCCCCATCGCATACTCAAATCGGGTGTAGTCATTAACGGGAAGAACTATGAACTACAGATTAAAGAATCGCTGGTCGATACGGCCCGGCTCATCACATCCATTATGGGTATCCAGATTATTATGCTCACGTTAATGTTAGGTGGGTTTACATTCATCAACCGAAGACTTTCCAAAATCATCTGGGGCCCGTTCTATATCATACTCGACAAATTAAAAAAATACCATATCGATCAGGATCAGGCGCTTGAGCTTCCAAAATCGTCAACAGCTGAATTCAGAGACCTGAGCGATGTGATTACACAACTCGTTGAAAAAAATCATGAAGCTTATTTGAGTCAAAAAGAATTTACAGAGAATGCATCACATGAAATTCAAACGCCACTGGCCATCTGTCGCACTAAACTGGAACTCCTTTCGCAAACCAAAGAACTTACTCAGGAACAAGCCGAACTAGTGGGTGCATTATCTGAAGCTTCCGATCGCATTTCAAGATTGAATAGAAATCTTCTTTTATTGGCAAAGATCGAAAATCAACAATTCCGTGAGCAGGAAAATATTGATGTAGTTGTCTTGACCTTGAAATTATTAAAACAACAGGAAGAACAAATCAAACTAAAAAATATCTCACTCGTAGTTTCACATGATTCATCGCTGATCACAAAAGGAAACTTGGCACTAATGGAAATATTACTGACTAACTTGATCACCAACGCCATTCGGCACACCCATGAATCGAGCACGATTGATCTCTCCATTCACAATGGTACATTTCAACTGAGCAACAAGGGGATATCTTTTAATTATCCTGATAAAATTTTCGATCGTTTTCATCGCGAATCAAAATCAAGTAATGGTTCTGGTTTGGGGTTGGCTATCGCAAAGAAAATTTGTGATGCAGAGGGTTATTCCATTTCATACTCTTTTGATGCCTCTACGCATCACTTTATTATTTCCTTCTAAAGAAAGAATAGGTTTAGATTCACTCAAAATGATTTCGGGTTTAATTGGCAATTGGGTTCATTAAATTTCATTCTTTGTCACCAGCCTATCTCCATTCGCAGGAAATCTAGAGTCAAATCAGAAACTCATATCAGTATCCCTTCCCCCAGAATTTGATATCTCCTACCTACAAATAAGACAGCCACCATTTCTCCCGGTGGTCACTGTTGTATCGATCAAACCATTTACAGAGTGGATACAATGTCAACACCACAAAAATCCAAACGCCATACGTTACCCACAAATCAAAACCATATCCGACCAAACTTTCTCGCATCGTTACCCAGCTTTCGAAGTTTACCATAGAGGAAAAACCGAAGCCTGTTGCCATGGCAGCAATTATTGCAAGACCGTGGATGAGGTAAAGGTGAAGTAAGTAATAAAACATAGGTACCCGACCAATGGTAACAAACGCGCGATTGAGTTTTCCTAAAACTCCTTCTACAAAAGCCAGGAAAAGTATGGCACATCCTAAGGTCATCAGCAAATACAATAATGATGGTGGATATTTGCTAACATTTAAAAAAGACAGGATTGTAAAAACAGGTGATGACTGCACAGACCAGAGCGATGGATCACCATAAAAGTTTGTTGCCCGGATTACAATAAACAGTAACAATGCTGCTCCACCCAACTTGATTAAATATTGTTTTCGCACTGTTGGTTCTAAGGTGTAAAGTGAACCAAAGCAATATCCCAACGCCATTGTTCCGATCCATGGTAGTAATGGATATCCTACAAATAATGAAAAGTTTTCAAAACCGAAGAATTGGAATTGATGAAGCAATGCCCAGCCAATAGCATCCAAACCATTTCCATCAACATGTACATTATCCAGAAGATTGTGTCCGGCTACTAACAGCAAGCCGATAATGAGAATCATTTTTTTGGGCAGGTGAATAAGTCCGGCAAGAACAATCATACTGATACCTAATGCCCAGATTACAACCAACAATACTAAGGTAAAATGAATATTAAAAAACCACGCAAAGTTTACAACTGTGAGTTCGAGGAAGACAAGCCAGAGTCCACGTTTCAAAAGAAATGCGGAGAGTTCCTTTTTTCCTTTTCGCTCACCTACCATAAAGGCTGAAGTTCCGGCCAGAAAAACAAAAACGGGCGCACAGAAATGTGTGATCCATCGGGTAAAAAACAGAGCCACACTGGTCTTGTCCAAATCAAGAGGATCGAATATAAATGCATCGGCATGAAAGTAATCACGAACGTGGTCGAGCGCCATAATGACCATTACAATACCCCGAAGCAAGTCAATGGACTCGATACGGTTTGTTTTCACTAAGGTTGTCATAGGAGGTGGATGAATTGTAATTCAAGTTAGTGGTTTTAACTTATTCAATTCACCTGATTCTTGCTGAAAATTTCAGTTGGGAATAATCATCCTGACGTAGTCTGACTACCTAGCTTTTTCTTTTTAGCAGCGCCATATAAAAACCATCGAATCCTTCTGAGGGCCATGCGCGTTTTTCTTCGAGCAATTCAAATTTGTCCTGATGATTTTTCATGAAGGTTTCAACCTGCTTTTCATTTTCGGATGGCATTAGACTACAGGTAGAGTATACCATAAGTCCACCCGGTTTTAACATGGTCCAGTAGTCTTCAAGAATGTGTTGCTGAAGTTTAATTACTTCTTCGATAAATTCAGGAGAGAGTTTCCATTTGGCATCGGGATTTCGTTTTAAAACTCCGAGTCCTGAGCAAGGCACATCGAGTAACAAACGATCGGCTGAATTGTCTAACCGTTTAATGGTTTTGGAAGATTCAATGATACGCGTTTCAATGGTGCTGACTTCCGCTCTGCGGGCGCGTTTTTTTAATTCATCTAGTTTCCAGTCTTCCGTATCGAGCGCGATGATTCTTCCTTTGTTCTGCATCACTGCAGCAATGTGTAATGTCTTTCCACCCGCGCCAGCGCAGGCATCAATTACGCGCATGCCCGGTTGTATGCGCATGAACGGTGCAATAAGTTGAGACGATGCATCCTGGACTTCGAAGAGACCTTCCTTAAAAGATGGATGCCGAAAAACATTTTGTCTTTGATTTAAAACCAATGCATCCGGAAAATCTACTAGTACGCTTGTTTCAATTCCATCTGGCATCAACAACGCTCTTAGTTCTTTTGCTGAAATCTTTAAGGTATTTGCCCGGAGTACTACGGGTGCTTCTTCATTCAGCGCACTCAATTCTTTTCCCCAATTTCTTCCAAGTTCTTTTTCTCCGAGTTCATCAAGCCAATCGGGTATCGATTCATTTATTTTCCGGATCGATTTGAATTTTTCTTTTCGCTCCAGAATCTTTTTACTATCCAGTCCTTGAAACTCTTCCCACTCCGGAAGCGGAATATTTTGAAGAATACACCAGCAGCCAACAAATTTCCAATGGTCAGTCGGCTCTGCGCCAGTCATGTTTTGAATTAACCGATGCCACCGAACGATGTCGTAAGTAGTTTCAGCAATAAAACGCCTGTCGCGTGCGCCCCATTTTGGGTTTTGCTTCAATACCTTTTCAATTACCTTATCGGCATATTTACCGTCCTCAAAGATGAGTTCGAGTGCCTGTACTACGGCACGTGCAATGTTGATGTAGAGTTTCACGGGGCAAAGATAGTGTATTGAGTTGCAGGTTCAAGGTTCCTGTTTCAAAGTTAGCACGACACAATAATTAAGAAGCCTGAGGCATGAACGTAGAATAAACTATACCTTAAATCCAAAATTGGTTATACATTCGTTCCCTTTAATAACACCAGAAATTTACAACCACAAACAACACAGATCATGCAAAGAAGAACCTTCCTTCGTAATGGATTAACAGCAGCAGCCTCATCGCTTGTATTGGGAAATGCATTCGCATCGTCCGTTAAAAATCAAGGCAATGAAAATCGAGTTGTAGTTGGTACTGCCGAAAAAACATTTAAAATGAATTACGCTCCGCATGAAGGTATGTTTGCCAACCATGCAGGGAAAGATTTTGTAGATCAGATTAAGTTCATGCACGAGCAGGGTTTTCGTTCTATCGAAGACAACGGTATGTTGGGTCGATCGAAGGAGGATCAGGAAAAAATTGGTGCTACCTTATCGAAACTGGGAATGACGATGGGTGTGTTTGTAATTGAGGGTGGCGATAATTGGAAAGTCTCTCTTGCAACAGGGAAGCAAGAATTTAAAGATACCTTCATCAAAACCTGTCAGGCTTCTGTTGAAGTGGCCAAACGCGTAAATGCAAAATGGATGACGGTTGTGCCTGGTTTCTTTGAACGCCATTTACCTATCGGGATACAAACGGCCAATGTTGTGGATGCTTTACGCAGAGGTTCAGAAATTCTTGAGCCGCATGGATTGATTATGGTGTTGGAACCCTTAAGTGATACGCCCGATCTTTTTTTACGCAACTCCGATCAGACATTTGAAATCTGCAAAGCGGTGAATAGTCCATCATGCAAAATTCTTTTTGACATCTATCACATGCAACGCAATGAAGGTAATTTGATTCCGAATATGGAGAAGTGCTGGGAAGAAATTGTATATATACAAATTGGTGATAATCCAGGTCGCAATGAGCCGACAACCGGTGAGATCAATTACAAAAACATTTTCAAATGGTTGAATGGTAAAGGTTATAAAGGAGTAATGGGCATGGAGCACGGTAACGCGCAGAAAGGTAAAGAAGGAGAGTTGGCGTTGATTAAGGCATATCGTGAGAGCGATAGTTTTTAATTCAAAGCTGATATGATCCTATAAAAACAAAGCCCCGAAATTTCGGGGCTTTGTTTTTATCAGTAAAATGTAGATCAACTATTCACTTTTACAAACACTTATATCTTGTCTTCCGGAAATTGATCCTTTCGAAGAACCAATGTTTCCTCCTGCTAAAATAATATCGCGATCAGGACCCGCTTCAGCAAGGTGAATTTTCACACATGCTTCCAGGGCAATTATCTGATTATAGGTAATGGTGGTTTCGTCCTCCAACTTGGTTAGTGTAGTTTCACTTTTACCGGTTTTCCCCAACACTGGATTTAACAAAGCTGCTACAGCCGCGCCATCCGTTGAAAGGTCTCCTAAATGTAAGTGTACAGGATGTTGGAGATTACCTTCTGTTCCCGTAAGGTTAATAATGACAACTGTACTTCCGCCAACTTTCTCTTTAAAGGTTACTGTTCCGCTAATATCATAAGTGGAGCCGGCCTGTAATGCATATGTAGTTTCGTTTCCGGTAAACTCACTTTTCGTGCTTTCATTATCCTGGCAGGCCAGAAAAGAAAGGCTCAATACAAATACTCCAACCGCATTTTTCATATCTCAATATTTTTATAAAGTTAAAAAATTTACCAGTTAAACAACCTATAACAACCAATCGGGCTTAGATTTGTCACTCGCTATTTGGCACGGAAGTGGTAATAGGCCAACGTATAACGGCAAACATTATTTTGTGAAAAGACGCTCTACTGCTGTAATTTTTATGTTTTTTCTTTGGAGTTGCAGTCCAAAGATCCAGCCACCCGATCCTGAATCGGTAAAACCCGCATGGCTGAAGTCAACACCCTACCAGGATGGATACTATACTGGCATCGGTCACAGTGCAAAAGATGGAAGCAACAATTACATACAGTCGGCAAAGAAAAGTGCGCTTGATGATTTGGTTTCGGAAATAAAGGTAACGGTTTCGAGTACCTCGGTTTTGAGTCAGATGGAGGTAGACAAAAAACTAAGTGAACAATACGAACAAATTATTAAAACCACAGTAGCGGACGAAATTGAAGAGTTTGAATTGGTAGATGTGTGGCAAGATGATGTTAACTATTGGGTGTACTATCGTCTTTCTATTGCGCGTTATCGTGAAATAAAAGAACAGCAAAAGAGAGATGCCACTTTACTTGCCAGCGATTATTTCAAAAAAGGAAAACAGGCCGAACAAAATGGTGAACGTTTGCAAGCCATCCGTTTTTATTTTCAAGCATTTCGAAGTGTAGAAAAATATTTAGGTGAAGTGGTTCGTGCTACAATCGATGATAAGGAAGTATTGCTCACCAATGAAATTTATTCTTCCATTCAAACCTCTCTCAATAAAATTAAAGTGCAGGTAGTGCCTGCTGAGATTACCTTAAACAGAAGAGTAAATCAAAAAGCTGAAACGGTTGTAGCAAAGGCAACTTTTAAAGATTTAAACAAAGCGGTGATTGATCTTTCGCTATCAGCAGCTTTTGAAAAAGGGGAAGGTGATATTTTTCCTGCCTATAAAACAAATCAAAAGGGCGAAGCCAAAATATTGATCAATAAAATTGGATCTAAAGAGTTAGAGCAGACGGTTGGTGTAAAAGTAGGGATTGATGAATTGAGTGGTTCAAGTGAATCACCTATTTATAATTTAGTAGCAAAGACACTCAATGTGCCTGCAGCCCAGGTGGTATTAAAAGTGCAGCGACCAATCGTTTACCTTACTGCAGATGAAAGAAGTTTTGGGTTTACGAAGTCAAACAATCAAATCGCGAACAAACTGAAAAATCTGTTGGCAAATAATGGTTTCGAATTTACGGACAATAAAGCATTGGCTGATCTTTGGTTTGATATTAAATCGGATGCTGAGAGAGGATCAATTTCTGGAAGCATTTATGTTACCTATCTCACCAGCATCATTAAGGTTACCACGGTGCGTGAATCCAAAGAAATTTATGCTACCACCCTCGATCGCGTAAAAGGGTATGGACTGGATTATGATAAATCGAGCATAGACAGTTATAACAAAGCGCTTGAAACGCTTGAGAAAGAAAGGATAGTAGAACTATTAAACACTGTACTTCAGTGAAAGGAAAGGGAAAAATTGAAGGGTATCACCTTTATCGATAAATCTGGCATTACTTTGGTATTTGACTTTTGAAGTATAACTTGAACTAAATAAATTGGATATGAAAAAGATTACCTATTCTACCCTTGCCGTTCTTGCCCTTGGCGCAGCCTTCATGCTAGGTTGTAAAGGCAAAGAGAAAGCACCGAAAGGTGAAGTTGAAGTTGTGGTTCCATGTTCTGGTCCCGATTATTTTACAACCAATAAAGTCTTTCGTGCCAATTCGATTGGTGAAAGTCAGGATCAGGTAACGTCAAAAAAGAAAGCGTTGGCGAATGCCCGTGCTGAACTTGCTTCCAGTATTCAAACTACGGTTAAGGCTGTAACAGACAATTACGTCAACTCACGTGAAATGAATAATAAGGAACAAGTGGAGGAACGCTTTGAGCAATTGAACAGGGAAATTGTTGATCAGAAGCTCACGGGCGTAAAGACGATTTGTGAAAAGTTAATGAAGACTGGTCAGGACACGTACAAAACGTACATTGCCATTGAGTTGTCTGCTGAGGAACTGGTAGCTTCTTATAATGAGCGTTTATCGAAGGACGATCGTCTTAAAATTGATTACGACTACGAAAAGTTTAAAGAGACTTTTGAAAAGGAAATGGAGAAAATGGGAAACAATTAGGTTCATTGATTTGAAATTAAGATATACCAAAATGCCCCGAGTGATCGGGGCATTTTGCGTTTTAGAAAATAGAGCTTATTTTCATTTCTGATATAGCAATCTACTTACCCGATATCTTGTGTTTATTGTCTTGCGTATAATATCTCCAGCCGCCTCATGAAGGATTACTACAAAATATTGGGTGTTCGTTCCACCGCTCCTGATGCCGATATAAAACGGGCATTCCGCCAATTGGCAATTCGGTATCATCCTGATAAAAACCCCAATCCTTCGGCTGCCGTAATGTTTCAGGAAATTAATGAAGCGTATGAAGTTTTAAGTGATCCTTCAAAAAAGGATTTATACGATTACAGAAGAAGAAATCCGATAGCTGATTTTGTCCAAACGCCACAGGAGCCTCAACACCGCGATCCGGCTTATCGAAAACCACGACCAAAAGGACCTTTTGGAAAAAGTGAGCGGCAGCGACAGTTAGAAATGATGAAACGGTTTCAGCCAGTGATGAACCGGATTACCATTGTTTGTTTTTCACTTGCTATGCTTTTACTGATTGATTATCTATTGCCAAACCGTGAACGTGAAGAAAGAATTGTAAAGGCATATACAGAATCAAGAAATGCTGGACGATATTCAGATACCTGGTTGGTCATTCAAACAACAACCGGAATTCGAGTTTCATTACCTGCTGAGACCTCTGATTATTTTCAGATAGATAAAAATGTGAAGGTCTATTCTTCCTTCATACTAAATTTTAACAGGAAGGTAGGTGGTAATGGAAAAGAGATATCGATTCGCAAATCAATCTATGGTAACTTTATTTTTGCGCCAATCATTCTCGTAATTGTTTCTTTATTAGCGCTGATTTTCCGAAAAGATGCTGAACGAAGTTTTAATTATAGTCTGACAAGTCTGATCCTTTTAGCATTTAATGCTGTAATCATTTTACTTTTGTAACACTATGGCTAAGAACAACGATTGGAAAAAACGCGATGGAGTAGTGTATTCTACCAGCAATGATTTTGAATTTAACTATGGACAAAAGGATGAGGCGGCCACACTTCCACCACAGCAGCAAAACTTAAAAGTGATGCTTGACAAAAGCATGCGTGCCGGTAAGCAAGTTACTTTGGTAACTGGTTTTGTTGGTACAGTAACCGACTTAGAACAGTTAGGTAAACTCCTAAAATCAAAATGTGGTGTGGGAGGTTCTGTTAAAGATGGAGAAATTATTATTCAGGGAGATCACCGCGATAAACTCTTACAGATTTTGTTGAAGGATGGATATAAAGCAAAGCGGGCAGGGTGATTTTCATTTGTTAGCAATAGTTCGATTTAATTGACAAAAAGTAAAACTCATTCTTCGATCCCTACCAACCCTAAACTGACGATTCGTTAGGTCATTTCAGTCAAGATGTCTTTTTTCTTTTGAGAAATACTTAGAATTCAGTCAAGGTGTCCGCAAAACACTCCTGATTTTGCATCGGCATATTTTTTCCTGAGAGGTTCTGTGATTTAAAAATTCAATGTTAAACTTAAAAATTACAATATTATGAGTGTCATTCGTTACAACCGTGCCAATGATTTCACACCGACATCATTTAGCAATTTGATCGATCGCTTTTTCAACGAGGCTAATGCCAGATCAGGAGGGTCTTCTTACAATTTCGTTCCCAAAGTAGACGTATTGGAAACGGAGAAAGCATTCCTAATCCATCTAGCCGTTCCTGGCGTGAACAAAGAAGATTTCAAAATTGATCTGAACGACAATTACCTTACCATTAGTGGTGAGCGTAAATTCAACAATGAAAAGAAAGACCACAATTTCCACTCCGTAGAAACACAGTACGGAAGTTTCAGCCGCTCTTTTACATTACCTGAAAATGCTGATGCAGTAAACATTAGTGCGCAGTACAACAATGGCATCCTGGAAATCAATGTGCCAAAGGATGAAAAGAAAATTTTAAAAACCACCATTAAGGTGAATTAAGAAAAAGTAGGGTTAGGTAGTGAATAGAGGTAAGGCGCCAGTCTCATAAGAGCTGGCGTCTTTTTTTTGTTTCCCTAAATTCTTTTGCGAACATTAAACCCCAGCCATGAAACTTTTACCCAATCAAAAGCATTATCTTTCAATAGCTTTTTAAAGATTAGAATATGAAGCGATCTTTATTCATAGTCACTGTGATATTGACGGCCTGCATTGGCGGCATTATCGGATCGATATTCACCCTTCGTTTTCTGAATCAGGAGGCCAAACCTTATCCATCCATTGAAGCGAGACAACAACTTGTATTGACAGGATATGCAGCGGATACAACCTATCGTGTTCCGAAAGAAATGGATTTTCTATCGACAGCAAAAAAAATTACACCCGGTGTTGTTCACATTCGTGTTGCTTATGCCTCAGGAGGTTTTAGCGCAAATCCTTTATCTTTTTATTCGGATGCCCCGACCCGATCTTCGGGCTCTGGTGTTATCATTTCAGATGATGGATACATTGTTACCAATAACCATGTAATTGAAGACGCCAACAATATTGAAGTGGTGATGAATAATAACCAACGATACTACGCGAAATTAATCGGTGCAGATCCCACAACGGATTTGGCATTGCTAAAAATTCGTGCAAAGAATTTACCTTTTGTACGATACGGAAATTCGGATCAAGTCCATCCTGGTGAATGGGTATTGGCAGTTGGTAATCCATTTGATCTGAACTCAACTGTAACGGCTGGCATTGTGAGTGCTACCGCGCGTAACATTGGTATTCTTCGGGATCGAAATAGTCTTCAGGTAGAATCATTTATTCAAACGGATGCAGCTGTTAATCCGGGAAATAGTGGAGGTGCATTGGTGAATTTGCACGGAGAATTGATCGGTATTAATTCAGCGATTGCTACATCCTCCGGAAGTTATCAGGGATATTCATTTGCTATACCGGTGAGTTTGGTGAAGAAGGTAATGGATGATTTGCTGGAGTTCGGAAAAGTGCAGCGTGGATTGTTGGGTGTTCAGATTACCAATGTAAATGCAGCCATAGCGGAAGATTTAAAATTAAATGTGAACCAAGGTGTTCTAATCAATCGCGTGAACAAAGAAAGTGCAGCTGAGAAATCTGGAATTGTTGCCGGAGATGTAATAGTTGCGATCGATGGACATCATATTAATTCAGTTTCCGAATTACAGGAATGGGTTGCGCGAAACCGTCCGGGAAAAGAGATTCAAGTATCCTATTTACGCGATGGAACAGAACATACTGTATCCTCACGATTAAAAAATATTGAAGGGAGTGACAAGGTAGATACAAAGGAGATTATTTATAGTTTGTCGGGTATGGATGTTGAAGATGCACCGTATAAATTACTGGCAACACTTCAACTTGAAGGTGGTGTAAAAGTGAAAGCAATACGATCCGGAAAATGGAAAGAGGCTGGCTTAAAGGAAGGATTTATTATTGCCTTCATTGATAAAGTTCCAATCGATAATGTAGAAGACCTTAACCGCATACTTGATTACAAAAAAGGAGGTATGCTCGTTGAAGGATTTTATATTGATGGAAGTAAGGGGATGTTTGGGGTTGAATGGTGAGATAAAAGTTTGAGGTCCGAGGTTTGAAGTTCAAAGTTCCGAGTTTAAGATTTCGAATTCTCCGCATACCATTTTAATTGCCATAGGTATTGGGACTAATTTTTTTGGGTGTAGCATTTCAATGTGTCCTTGCTTAACCACATTTTCTTACTTTTACAATTCATCTTATTACTTATGAAAGATTTCGGAATCAAAGAATCCCTTGCAGCCTTAGGGGTAAAGAAAACAAACCTTGGCACATCTACCGGAAGCAAATGGTATAGAACATCGGGTAAGTTGATCAACTCGTATTCACCAGTTGATGGAAAATTAATTGGTTCTGTCTATGGTGGTGATGAGAAGGTATTTCATCAGGTAACAATAAAAGCGCAGGAAGCATATAAAGAATGGCGCAAGTGGCCAGCACCAAAACGTGGCGAAGTAGTTCGGCAAATTGGTGTTGCATTAAGAAAATATAAAGAGCCGTTGGGGAAACTTGTATCGTATGAAATGGGCAAGTCCTATCAGGAAGGATTAGGTGAAGTGCAGGAGATGATTGATATCTGCGATTTTGCAGTTGGACTGTCACGACAACTCCACGGTTTGACGATGCACTCCGAGCGACCGAATCATCGCATGTATGAGCAGTGGCATCCCATTGGCACGGTTGGAATTATTTCAGCGTTTAATTTTCCAGTGGCAGTGTGGTCGTGGAATACGATGTTAGCATGGGTTTGTGGTGATGTATGCATCTGGAAGCCATCAGAGAAAACGCCATTATGTAGTATTGCTTGTCAGGTAATTACAAGTAAGGTGTTTCAAAAGAGTGGTGTTCCAGAGGGTGTATCATGCATTGTGAATGGGGATGCACTCATCGGGCAATTAATGGCGAAAGACGAAAGCATTCCATTGGTTTCCGCTACAGGTTCAGTTCGCATGGGCAAAGCAGTTGCAAAAACTGTAAGCGAGCGATTGGGCAGATCACTTCTTGAATTAGGTGGAAACAATGCCATCATCATAACCGAAAATGCGAATCTGGACATGACAGTTATTGGTGCAGTGTTTGGCGCGGTAGGTACTGCCGGTCAGCGATGCACTTCAACCCGAAGATTAATTATCCACGAAAGTGTTTATGATGAAGTAAAAAACAGACTGAAGAAAGCATATGCTCAATTAGTTATTGGAAATCCATTGGATGTTAGCAATCATGTTGGTCCATTGATTGACACTCAGACGGTAAAGACGTATCGTTCTGCATTGAAAAAAATTGAACAAGAGGGTGGAAAGTTTTTGGTGAGAGGTGGCGTATTGAAAGGAAAAGAATATGCTTCGGGCTGTTATGTAAAGCCGGCCATTGCCGAGGTAAAGAATGAGTACAAAATTGTTCAGGAAGAAACCTTTGCCCCGATTTTGTATTTGATCAAATACAAAACCATTGATGAGGCGATCGAAAAACAAAATGGAGTGAAGCAAGGACTATCTTCGGCTATTATGACCACCAGCATGCAGGACATGGAGCAATTTCTTTCCAATGAAGGCTCAGACTGTGGCATTGCCAACGTTAATATTGGTACATCAGGCGCGGAGATAGGTGGCGCTTTTGGTGGCGAAAAAGAGACAGGTGGCGGGCGCGAATCGGGTTCTGATGCTTGGAAAGTGTATATGAGGAGGCAAACAAATACTATTAACTTCGGAAATAGTCTCCCCTTAGCCCAGGGTATAAAATTTGATTTATAGACTTGTTTGTAAATAAGGATCAATACCCTATTTTTATAAACCATTCAACAAAACTATGGCTGAGAAAAAATACCGCACTGTA
>DAIQPD010000208.1:0-7194 GCA_036787535.1 Chryseolinea sp. | reverse complement strand
ACACCTAAGACAGGAAAGGGTATCCTGTTCTGTAAAAAATTATAGGCCATAGTGGCCATTACGCCAAAGATACCAGAATACAAGAGCGCCTTAGGGAGTTCAGTCTTTTCATTAAAATGCTCAAGGAAAAGAGACTGAGATGCCACACTGATGGTAGCCAGAAACACACCCATGAAAAAACTCATGGCTAAAAGCAATGTCACACGACCGCCTTCCCCTGGTTGAGCATCCAGTATTCGCAGTAAGAATTTCTTCATAGATCAATCCTCATACCCTAAAATTCGGCAGAAATCAAGTTATATCCTATAAAGTGGTGTAATTTTGGAGTGAATAAATTATACCTTAATATTTCTGTATGGTTGAGTTAACTCATAATGATACAATCTCTAAAGCTTGGTTTAGAAAATTCATCTGTACTATTCCTGTGAATAATGAATAAACACATGGTAAAGATTCTTTGTAGTATTGAAATTAAAATAAATGTGATATGATCAGAAGGACCTACTTAATCAGCATTACACTATTGCTTTCTGTCTCCGCGCTATTTGCACAGAGCAAATTACTTACGGATGCTGAATATTATTTCAGTGTGAAGAGTTACGATCAGGCACTGCCAAAATTTTTAGAAGTAATACAGGCTGGTGATAAAAGTCCGCTCATTCAGTATAAGGTAGGAGTGTGCTACGAAAAGATGTTTGATCTTAACGATCAGGTTAAAGCCATCCCTTATTTTGAGACTGCGCTTCAAAGTGGAAAAGACATACCAATCAGTTTGCATTATGATTTGGGTATGCTCTATTTAAAAGATGAGAATATTCCAAAAGCCGAGGCCAGCTTTGTAAAATTTAAAGAGCAAAGTAATAAGGCTGATAAGAAGGCCATGCTGCAGGCGGATGAAGCCATTAAGACTTGCCACAATGCACAAGTGCTGATGTCGGTGCCTCGTAATTTTACAGTTCATAACTTTGGCGATAATATAAATACAAAATACACCGAGTATAATCCGGTTGTATCAGCCGATGAAAGTGTGATGGCCTTCACTGCCTTGCGTCCCAATACCGGTAAGACCAGAACCGGGGATAAATTTATTGAACAGATTTATATTACTTATAATAAAGGTACCTGGTCTGAACCTACTGCCGTTGGTGTTGCGCATGATTATAATGTTGGTACAGCCGGTATTTCTCCCGATGGTTTAAAGATGCTCATCTTCATGGGTGGTGCTTCAGATCCTGGAAGTTTATTTCAAATTAATAAGACGGGAGATACCTGGTCAAGACCAGGTTTGATTACACCGAATATTAATACACCTAAATATTTGGAGTCAACCGCTAGTATTACGCCTGATAGCAAGACCATCTATTTCGCGAGCGATCGTCTGGGCGGACTTGGCGGTCTGGATATTTACAGAACGCAAATGACTGCCGGAGGCACATGGAGCGCACCCGTAAACATGGGACCGGAGATTAATTCAAAAGCAGATGAAGACGCACCGTTCATCCATCCTGATCAAAAGACATTGTTCTTCACTTCAAACGGTCATAATTCAATGGGCGGTCGCGATATTTTTGTATCCCGGCTAGCAAATGATAAATGGACATCACCAGAAAACATGGGGTATCCTGTCAACACTACGGCCAACGACAATTACTTTACGCTGATTGCAGATGGAACCCGCGCTTACTTTTCTTCTGATCGTAAGGGCGGTAAAGGTGGACAGGATATCTACTATCTGGATATGCCTCCGGAGTCATCCAACATCGCATTGACAATGATCAAAGGAAAAATTCTGAATGGCGAAACGGGCAAACCAATTCCTACTAAGATTTATCTGATTGATAACGACACCAATAAGAAACTTGACTTCGTATACGATCCTGATCCTGCAACTGGAAATTACCTGATTATTCTTCCGCCTGCAAAGAACTATGATATGGTTATTGAGTCGGAAGGGTTCTTACCATACACACTTAACATCAATGTTCCGAATCAATCATACTTCTATGAATTGTATCAACAGATTTTCCTGCGCACTATCAAGCAGTTTGATGTTGTGGTAGGACAGGAGGTACAAGTAAAGAATGCATTTTATGATACCGATACAGATGTGAAAACAGATTTACGCAAAACACACGAATCGCAATTGGTAAAAAGCGGGGATGTTGATGTGTACGATATGATGCTGGATTTAATGGCCGCGCCAGATGAAGAAGGTATTAACTATTTGGTTGGGCTTATTGAAATGAAAGATCCGATTGATGATGTAAACTTCAATGAGAAAGAGAACTCAAAAATTGAATCGGCAGTAAGAACATATTACTACGATGAGAGCGATGAGAGTAAATTCGAGCAAAAGAAATTTGAAGACAAAAACATATTCTCACTGCCGACTTTTAAGGTAACAGAAGAAGCGAAGAAGCAAAAAGAACTCGCTGCTAAAAAAGCTACTTATGATAAAGCAGCCCTTACCAAATTTGTGAAGATTTATTTCGATGCAGGTAAAAGTGATCTAAAAGCGCAATACAATGCTCAGCTTGATGCGGTGTTGGCGGAGCTGAATAAATCGGCAGATTTAGGAATTGAAATTTCTGGTTTCGCTTCCGCTGAAGGATCAGAAGAATTTAATCGTGAGCTTTCAAATAAGCGCGCCATTGCTGTGTTGGATTATATTAATCATAAAGGTATCGTACGAAGAAGAATTGTAGCCAAAGGTTACGGTGCTTCCAAAGATCAAACAGCAACGAAAGAAGAAGGTAGAAGGGTAGAGGTTAGAGTTGTTGAACTGATTTCAAATTAAAGAAAATACATTGCCACGAACGCACGAATGAAATACGAAATCATTCGTGCATTCGTGGCTAATTTTTTTTCGGAATAAGAATAGAGCTATCGCCATAGCTTAGGAAGCGGTAGTTATTATCCAGAGCCGTTGCATATACCTTCTTCCAATTCTCACCAATAAAAGCAGAGACCAACACAATTAAGGTAGAGCCTGGTTGATGAAAGTTTGTGATCAGCGCATCGCATACTTTGAATTCATAACCCGGCATAATGTATATAGAGGTCTCGCCTTGAAGGATATCGATTTCTTTTTGATCCATGTATTGAAAGATTCTCTCAAATGAATCATTTCGCGAAAGTTTTTTGTATTGATCGCCATACGGATCATGTTGCGTGATATGAAAGGTTGCATTCGGATCATGCACAAGCTTAACACCAAACCAGTACAAACTTTCCAAGGTGCGCATGGAGGTTGTGCCTACGGGTATGGTAAATTTGTTATGCAACAGATTAACCAGATTATTTCGGGTAATGATAATCTGTTCGTGATGCATAATGTGCTTGTCTACATCTTCCGTCTTGATGGGTTGAAAAGTTCCGGCACTTACGTGGAGTGTAACAAAATCAGTTTGAATATTTTTTGCCTTCAGCTTTTCAAATACCGTATGGGTAAAATGCAGACCAGCCGTGGGCGCTGCTACGGCTCCTTCATAATGTGAATAAATGGTTTGATAGCGTTCACGATCTGAAGCCTCTGCATTTCTTTTAAGGTACGGAGGTAATGGTGTTTCACCGGCAAGGTTTACTACCTCTGCAAAAGAATGATTGCCTTGCCAGCTAAACTTCACAATTCCTTCTTCACGATTTTCAAGGTGTGCTTCTACCGTAAAGTGGTTCAGATTCTTGCTCAGACTTTTTCCTTCATTCCATTTTTTAAGATTACCTATTGTACACTTCCATGAACAGGTATGGGTCGCTTGCATGGCCTCAACCACCAGAACAGAAGGAAGAACAGGGCTCAATAAAAAGATCTCAATCTCTGCCCCGGTTTCTTTTGTAAAATGCAAGCGCGCTGGAATTACCTTCGTATCGTTAAAGAAAAGAATTGATCCTTCTGGAATGTACTTATCCAAAGAACTAAATTGTTCGTTCTTTATTTCGCCTTGATCATAAACCAGCAGCTTGGATGAATCTCTCTTGCTTAACGGATACAATGCAATTCGATCCTGGGGAAGTAGGTAGGTAAAGTCTTTTAGATTCATGTAGTACAAAAGCCCAAAGTTAAACTGAAAAGCCTATTTTCGTTTTTTGATTTTTATGCTTCAGGCTTCGTATTCGAAAAAGGTATTTCAGTTTGCGTTCAAAGCTCGTACATCGCGTGGTTTAATGAAAGATAAAGCGTCCTGGTTTATCAAGCTTTGGGACGATTCCAATCCTGAAATTTTTGGAATAGGTGAATGTGGACCGTTACCGGGATTGAGCCCTGACTTTATTCCCGATTTTGAAAAGGTTTTGGCGGAGGTCGTTGGAAACCTGAATCAAACGAACAACACGCCAACACTGCAACACTTTTACGATACTATACCTTCTCAATTTCCGTCCATCATTTTCGGAATAGAAACGGCCTTCCTTGATTTGCAAAATGGAGGCAAGAGATTGATCTATGAAAATGCCTTTACAGCGAGTAAGCCAATACCGATAAACGGTTTAGTCTGGATGGGCGATCTTGATTTTATGATGCATCAGATCAACCAAAAAATTGCGCAAGGATTTAACTGTATTAAGTTAAAGGTAGGCGGTCTGGACTTTGATCGCGAATGCGACATTCTTCAATATATACGGAAGCGATATTTTAAAAATGACATCATCATACGGTTGGATGCTAATGGTGCCTTCAAAATTGATGATGTGCTGTATAAGTTATGTGAGTTGGAAAAATATAACATCGAGTCGATTGAGCAACCCATTAAACCCGGCCTTCCTGAGATGGAAGAACTTTGTCGCAAGTCGCCAATACCGATTGCTTTTGATGAAGAGTTGATTGGAATAAATTCAATCGAAGAAAAGAGAGAACTTCTTACTCAGCTAAAACCAAAGTATATTATTTTAAAGCCAACCTTGCATGGTGGTCTTAAGGGTTGCACTGAATGGATTGATATGGCAACATCACTGAACATCGGTTGGTGGATTACCTCAGCACTCGAATCGAATATTGGATTGAATGCCATTTGTCAGTTTGCTGGCCAATACAACACAACACTTCATCAAGGTCTTGGCACGGGAATGATTTACGAAAACAATATTGAATCGCCTTTGCGGGTAGATAAAGGATTGATTCGTTATGATGCTTCAATGCAATGGGGAGAGATAGTTGATTAAGTCAAAAAACTGAATACAGAACACAAACATTTTTAACCCGATACGATGACGCTTTTAAACATTTCGAAAATTGGTAAACAGATCGAGAATAACTGGGTTGTAAAGGATGTCAGTTTTACACAGACAAGGTATCAGAAAATTGTTGTGGCGGGTGAAACAGGATCAGGCAAGAGTACCTTATTAAAAATGATCGGTGGTCTTGTGCAACCCGATGCTGGAAGTATTTTGTTTGATAATAAGAATGTTGATGGTCCGGATGAAAAATTAGTGGCGGGTCATTCGTCTATTGCCTACCTATCGCAGCATTTTGAATTACCTAAGTTTCTTCGGGTTGAACAAGTGTTGCGATATGTCAATTCACTTTCAAATAAGGAAGCCAATTCGATTTATACCATTTGCCAGATTAATCACTTGCTTCAACGCAAGACTGATCAATTATCAGGAGGAGAGAAGCAGCGCATTGCTATTGCGCGGTTACTGATTTCCAAACCCAAATTGTTATTGCTGGATGAACCGTTCTCAAATTTAGATATGGTGTTAAAAGATATTTTAAAATCGGTTATCGATAACATCATGGAAAAACTTCGGATTACTTGTATGCTGGTTTCGCATGATCCTGCTGATTCGCTTTCATGGGCGGATGAAATTTTGGTGATGAAAGAAGGTAAGGTAATTCAGAGTGGATCGCCTGAAGAAATTTATCGAAATCCAATCAATGAATATGTAGCAGGATTATTTGGAACCTACAATGTTCTAACACCAACCATGCTTAAATTCTTAAAGGTAAGTCCAAAGAAAGCAAAACGAATTGTGCGGCCAGAGGAGATGAGCATCAAAAAACTAAAAACGAAAAGCAAGACTTCAGGTAAGGTAACAGACATCCATTTTTTAGGCAGCCATTACGAGATTGAAGTAATGTATAATAAGAAGAGATTCATTGTGGCTTCAATGAAGAATTCATTTCAAATTGATGATTTCGTTGTTTTTACACTATCGAAGTAACTTCTATTTGTAGAACTGCTTAATAAAATGGAATTAGAATGGGGAGTGCAATTAAATCGAAATGGAAATGTTATTAAGTATTAGTCGTTACCTTTTTATTTCTGTTTTCTTATTTACTAGTAATAGTAATGAGTTAGACACCTACCAAGGCCCAGATCGATATGACTCGTGTGGTCTTTTATATAAAGATTCCGAAGGAGAATATTTTGATACTAACGGTAATCAAAGGAAGTTGAGTGACGAGCCCACTTCCAAAAAATATGCCCCAAATTTTTCCAATATTATCGATTATATCATCAAACGTTTAATGATGAACGATTGTAACAGGGAATTGGACTTTACGATCTCTATTATTGTAGAGCAAGATGGGTGTCTCTCAAATTTTCGAGTAATCTCCGGTATCAGTGAATGTCATAATGATTTGTTCAGCATTAGGCCGCTTGTAGATTGTTCTGAAACTTGGCCCAAACCAGAATTAGGATCAAATGAAGATGGGATTGAACTTGTGGTTGAACACATTCACTTGATTTCCTACTAACATGACACCCATCTCGCACGAATGTTATATTATTCTATTTCTCTAAAATCATCGTAACACCTTGTCCACCGGCTGCACAAATAGAAATAAATCCACGTCCTGAACCTTTTTGATGGAGAAGCTTTGTCATAGTAGCAATGATCCTTCAACCCGGAACCCCCATCAGTGTCACCGGTCTCCGGGACGCTGATGTGCAGATCAAGAGGTTCCCTTGCTCTAGCAAAATGATTGAGCTTCTTAAATAGAAATTACTATTTTCGTTAAAAGGAATTTCCGTTGTTGTTGCACATCGAATATACTGAGCACCATGAAGTGTATCCGGTGACACTGATTGGGATAAAACTACTTCTCCAGAATCATCGTAACACCTTGTCCTCCCGCAGCACAAATAGAAATGAACCCACGCCCAGAACCTTTTTGATGGAGAAGCTTTGTCATAGTAGCAATGATCCTTCAACCGGTTGCAGCAAAAGGGTGAGCTGCAGCAAGACTACTTC
>DAIQPD010000207.1:0-7283 GCA_036787535.1 Chryseolinea sp. | reverse complement strand
GAACAACCTAAGTAGTATGAAAAATATTTTAATACTTGCCTTCTTCTGTACAGCAATCATCTCCTCGTGTGCGCAAGAAAAACGCGACAATAATCAAGCGGTCGCGAAAAGCATTTTTCCAAAGGGAGCAAAAATCACCAATGATAATTTCAAAGGCACAGCCTATTTAAAAATGCTAATGGATGCTGACAGTCTCAACCCGACTTCGGTTGGCAACGTGACGTTTGAACCCGGTGCAAGAACGAAGTGGCATCTGCACCCGGGAGGTCAAATTCTATTAGTAATTGACGGAGTTGGATACTATCAGGAAAAAGGACAAGCAAAAAAAATACTTCGAAAAGGTGATGTAATTAAATGTCCAACGAACGTCCCTCATTGGCACGGTGCAAGTGCAGACACTGCCTTCGTACAGGTTGCCATAACAAACCGTCACTTGGGTGAAACGGTCTGGTTGCATGAAGTATCAGAAGAAGAATACAAACAATAATCCCGACCTGCCTGCCGGCAAGGCAGGTAGCGATCGGAATGAACACGAAACCAATTAGTGATGAAACAGACTGAAAGAAATATCATTGTAATTGTAATATTCCTACTGTCTTCTTGCTTGGGCTATGCACAAAAGAAGCCTATTGTAATTCAAGACCAGGGAAGCTTTGCCGTGGGCGGCTCCGTGAAGACAAATCCAGGAACTTATGATAACATTAAACGCACACCGGAAGGTCAGACATTTCATGGCGATCACGCGTATGTATTTTATCAGATTCCTGTAAAAGCAAAGAAACTTCCACTGGTATTCTGGCATGGCATCGGTCAGTTTTCGAAAACATGGGAGACTACTCCTGATGGACGCGAAGGTTATCAGAATATTTTTCTCAGAAAAGGCTTTGGTGTTTACATACTTGACCAACCTCGAAGAGGAAGAGCGAGTCGCAGTATGGATTCAGTTAAAATTTTTCCTACACCTGATGAGCAGATGTGGTTTGGCACATTTCGAATTGGCATTTGGCCCAACTACTTTCCCGGTGTACAGTTTGCGAAAGATCCTGAAACGCTCAATCAATACTTCAGGCAAATGGCGCCTAACATTGGTGGATTTGATTATGATGTCAACTCAGATGCTGTCTCGAAGTTGTTTGACAAAATTGGAGAAGGCATACTTGTTACTCATTCACACGCTGGCGGTTTCGGGTGGCTCACAGCGGTAAAGAATAATAAGATAAAGGCGATTGTTTCATACGAACCTGGAAGTGCATTCATTTTTCCAGAGGGAGAAGTTCCATCACCTATTGAAAGTTCATCCGGTCCAGTTACGGCAGTTGGAAGACCAATGAATGATTTTATGAAGTTGACAAAGATTCCAATTATCATCTACTATGGAGATAACATTCCAGCGAAGCCCGATCCTAATCCGGGAGCTGATGGCTGGCGTGCTCGACTTGAAATGGCGAGACTCTGGCGCGATGCTGTTAATCGTCATGGTGGTGATGTGACAGTTGTCCACTTGCCAGAAGTCGGATTGAAAGGTAATACACATTTTCCTTTTTCTGATTTGAACAACATTGAGGTTGCTGACCTCATGTCGAAGTGGTTAAAGGAAAAGAAATTAGATAAGTAACATCCAAACAATTTACAACGCTATGAAAGTATCAATGCTCGGACTCGGTTTGTTGGTGATGACAGTCGTGTCATCTTACGCCCAAACCCCAACTACGACAACCTTCACAAAAGAAGAACAGGAACTCGTCAATCTCTCAAAAGATAAATGGCAATGGATGGCCGACAAGAACGTAGACAAACTTGCTGTACTCTTTCACGACAAATCAAAATTTGTTCACATGAGTGGTACATGGAAAAAAGACGAGGAACTTGAGATCATTAAATCAGGGAGCATCTGGTATAAAAAGGCAACCATCCATGATACAGCAATAGAAATTACCGGAAAGACAGCTGTTGTATGGAATCGCATTACCCTTGAATCGGAAGTTCGGGGAAGTGACGCAAAGATCGAATTTACTGTAACGGAGGTGTATGTAAAGGAAGGCAAGAACTGGAAAATGTTAGCCTTGACATTTAGCAGTGTGCGCGATACGCATGTCATTAAACATTAAAATCGAATCATCAGTGACAAAGGCAACAATCAAAATTTGATATGACCATAAGTACCAACAAACACAAGCTCATCTTCATACTGGTAATTGCGTTTTGGATTGCGGGCTGTAACTCTAGTGACAATTCCGAAAACACATGGTCGGATTACAAAGCTGATGCACATAGTTCCAGCTATTCATCGCTAGACCAAATCAATCTCTCCAATGTAAGTCAATTAGAAAATGCCTGGACTTTTCAAATGAATGATTTGCCGCAGGGTCAGGAGCCTGTGTCGAGTCAAAGCAATCCTATCATTGTTGACGGAGTCATGTATATTAATTCCGGCAAACAAACTGTTTATGCTATCGATGCAGCAACAGGCAAAGAAATTTGGTCGTGCAAGACATTGGAAGAAGGGCAACCCAGTGCTGCCAGCAGAGGTGTTACGTATTGGGCAAGTGGCGATGATAAAAGAATCTTATATTCTTCTGGTAATTACTTAATGGCTATTGATGCAACAACAGGTAAGATCATCTCTTCATTCGGAACTAATGGCAAGGTAAACCTGAATGAAGGTGTAAGAGATGATCCTGGAAAAATTTCGGTTTCTCTTTCAACCCCTGGAAGGGTCTTCAAAGATTTAATCATTATCGGATTAAGAACACCCGATTTTTATGGAGCTCCTCCCGGATATATCCGAGCGTATAACTGCAAATCAGGGAAATTGGAATGGACCTTTCACACCATTCCTCATCCCGGTGAACCCGGTTATGAAACCTGGCCACCTGATGCCTACAAATATGCTGGTGGAGTTAATTGCTGGGCAGGACTTAGCATCGACATGGCTAGAGGTATGGTCTTCCTGGCACTCGGATCTCCTTCCTACGATTACTATGGTGCGGACAGAAAAGGAGAAAATCTTTATGGTAACTGTGTCCTTGCATTAGATGCGGCTACCGGTCATTACAAATGGCACTTTCAAACCGTGCATCATGATCTATGGGATTATGACTTGCCCGCGCCACCAAATTTAGTGACAATCAAAAAAGATGGAAAAGATATTGACGCAATCGCACAAGTTACCAAACATGGTTTTGTGTTCGTACTGGATCGTGAAACAGGTAAGCCACTCTATCCTGTTGAGGAACGAAAAGTTCCTGCATCAAATATGCCTGATGAAGAAGCTTGGCCAACCCAACCTTTTCCCGTAATACCGAAAGCATTTGTGAAACAGTCGATGACCGAGGGTGATCTAAATCATTATTCGGATTCAAGCCATAACGCAATACTCGAAAAATTCAGATCAGTAAGATATGAAGGCTTGTTTACACCACCCGATTTAAAAGGCACTTTATCTCTGCCTGCAACTAGAGGTGGAGCGAATTGGGGTGGAGCAGCGTATGACCCCACTACATCCTACCTCTACATCAGAGGTAATAATTTACCAGAGATTATCACCATCGTTGATATTGATAAACATTTCGCTGCACGCGACAACTCAATTTTTGAAACCGGTCGGGCAACGTATATGAAACATTGTTCATCGTGTCATGGCCCGGAAAAAAAGGGAGTTCCACCTACATTCCCTTCGTTAGTAAATCTTAAAGACAAGATGGGTGAAAAAGAAGCACTCGAAAAAACACAGATGGGTGGTGGTTCGATGCCAGCTTTCAAAGGAGTGATCTCTACAGACGAGACACAAGCAATCATCGCTTTTTTGTATGACAAAAAAGGTGGCCAGCCAAATCAAGTAACAGAAGAAAAAACTGACGAAATAAAACCTGTGCGATACGGAAACATCACGGGCTATAGAACGTGGTCTGACCCGAGTGGGAATCCTGCAATGAAAGGTCCTTGGAATACATTAAGTGCCTTGAATCTTTCAACCGGAGAGTATGCCTGGCAAATTCCTGTAGGGAATGATGAGAAGCTACAGGAGGAAGGCGGACCTATTACAGGTTTGTTAGCTCGGTCTGGCCCAATGGCAACGGCTGGAGGATTGGTTTTTATCAGTGGAGCAGCAGACAAAAAATTGTGGGCGTTTGATAAGGCTACCGGCAAACTTGTTTGGGAAACCGTTTTACCTGCTGCTAACAATGCAAACGTCTGTTCATTCTTTGTCGGAGGAAAACAGTTTGTTGCTTTATCTGTGGGCGGCACCAAAGAGAATCCATCAGGATCGATAATGGCTTTCAAACTTCCGTAAGGTGGTAACTCAAAGACTACAAAAAATGAAAATGATAAAAATCAAATCGTATACCACACTTGCCTTTACATTGCTTATGGCATTGCACGCACAAGTTGCCTTAGGGCAAAACAATTCTGAAGGGAAACAAACACTCACTGAAAAACAAAAAGCGATTACCCTAATCTCGGCACTCACGGCAAAAGGTGAATTAACAAAACTAAAGCAAGCGCTCAATACAGCACTTGATGCTGGTGTTACTGTTAATGAGTGCAAAGAAGTGTTGGTTCATTTATATGCCTACTGCGGATTTCCAAGAAGCATACAAGGCCTCAACACATTAATCGCTACGCTTGACGAGAGAAAAGCAAAAGGCATCAAAGACAGTATAGGAAAAGAGTCCACTCCTATAACCGACACAAATAAGTATGAGACCGGATGGAAAAACTTGGCAAAACTTGGTGGACGCCCGACAGACGGCCCGATAGAAAAACCTACTACTGGCTATGGAGCGTTTAGTCCGGAGATTGATCGATTTCTGAAGGAACATTTGTTCGCGGATCTTTTTTCGAGAGATGTCCTGACATATGCCGAGCGCGAGCTTACTACCATATCAGTGCTTATCGCGCTTGGTAGTGGAGTTGAGCCGATGCTAGGCTCACACTTAGGATTAACAATGAAACAAGGCCTGACCAAGAATCAAATTGAAGAAATCTTTTCGTTGATCGAAAAATCAGTAAACAAAGCGGATGCCGATGCTGCGCGAAAAGTATTTGCAGAACTATCATCTAAAAACTAATATTTCAAAGTGCGCAATCAGGCTTAGACAATAAAATGAATCTTAAACAACAGACACCATTCACAACCATACACCAAGCAAAATGAAAAAACTATCCATCGGAATTACGTTGCTACTCTTCGCATGTAGTTCACATGCACAACAGACTGCTGCGCCAGAAATTAAAACAGCCTCCGGTATTGTTCGAGGCGCGACCAAAGAAGATGTATCTTCTTTCAAAGGTATTCCTTATGCAGCACCACCGGTTGGCGAGTATCGTTGGCGTCCACCACAACCAGTAGCAAAATGGAGTGGCGTTCGTGATGCAACCAAGGATTGTGCTGATTGTCCACAACGCGCCTGGCCGGGTTCGACTGCAATACAATCCGAAGATTGTCTTTTTCTGAATGTGTGGACACCGACTACAGCTACGAAGAAATCAAAATTGCCAGTGATGGTTTGGATTCACGGAGGTGGTTTCACAGGCGGTAGTGGCTCCGGCCCAGGCTCGGCAGGAGATGCATTTGCAAAACAAGGTGTGATTCTAACAACAATCAATTACAGACTTGGTCGCCTTGGACATTTTGCTCACCCCGCATTGAGCAAAGAACATCCAGAAGAATTTAAAGGCAGCTACGCCTATATGGATCAGATAGCAGCGCTTAAGTGGATCAAAGAAAACATTGCTGAGTTCGGGGGAGATCCGAATAACGTAACGATTTTTGGTTTCTCTGCAGGTGGAGTATCCGTACATTCTCTCTTAACTATTCCAGCTGCGAAAGGTCTTTTCCATAAAGCTATTGGTGAATCAAGTGGTGGTCGTGATGGTGTCCTTACCGGCAGACCAATTAACAAAGAAAATGCAGATCCACTCTATGCTGTTTCCGCGGAGACAATCGGGATAAACTTTGCACGAAAACATAAGATTGCGAGTACAGACGCAGCTGCATTGACTAAACTTCGCTCACTGAGTGTGGACCAAATTGTAGATGGTGGTCAGGAAAATGATAGCTCCGGTGCTCGAATTTACGCAGGCCCTATTCTCGATGGGAAACTGGTGGTTGAAACAGCGGAGAGTGCCTACAAGTCAGGAAGACAACCATCTGTTCCGCTCATTATTGGAAATTGCAGCGCGGAAATTGGTGGGCCATTCGTTAGTAATGCCAATTCAAAGGAAGCGTTGTTTGCATCTTTTGGCGAATTTGAAGCTGAAGCTAATGCTGCCTTCGATCCTGAAGGCAACAAAGAATTTGCCGAGGTAATCACGAAGTTTAACACCGACTGGGTATGGGGTGAACCAGCACGCATGACAGCAAGAGCGTTTGTAGCGAAACGTGCGCCAGCTTATATGTATCAATTCGGTTATATACCGGCCGCAATACGAACGCGTGCTCCTTATGGTGCTGGTCATGGCTCCGAAGTTTCATTTGTATTCAATACCCTCAATGCCCGATGGGGAGCTCCGGCTGAGGCAACACCTGAAGAAAAAGAATTAGCGAGAATCATGAATACCTATTGGGCAAACTTTGCGAAAACAGGTAATCCAAATGGTAAGGGTGTTCCGAATTGGCCTTTGTATGACACGCAAAAGGACGAGATTCTTGATGTTGACCTGGATGGCAAAGCGGTGGCAAAACCCGATCCACGAAAAGCACGATTCAACGTGATTGAAAAAGCATTCAAGAAAAGAGAGCGTTTACAATCACGGGGTATTTAACTTGTGATGAAGTTAAATAATATATCATGAGAAAAATTAGTATTCCATTTTCCCTTCTTCTTTTAGTAGTAGGCGTATTCCACGGGTTTGCTCAAACGAATCCTATGATGGATGCCTTTCCAAAAGGAACAGTTTTACAGGGCAACATTCCCTACAACAATGACAACCTGCCTAAACATTTGCTGGATATTTATTTACCAGCAAATGCAAAAGGAAAAATACCGCTCGTGATATTCATACATGGTGGTGGCTGGTTAAGCAACGATAAGTATGCTGACATGGGTTATATGAAAAAAACGGTTGCTGAAATTATCAGCAATGGTTTTGCATTAGCATCTATTGATTATCGGTTCAGTACGCAAGCGGTTTTTCCTGCACAGATGCTCGACTGCAATCGCGCCATTTCTTTTTTGTATGACAATGCCGATAAGTATGGCTTTGATAAAACACGTTTTGCGCTCATGGGTTTTTCAGCAGGCGGACATCTGGCTTCGATGGTGGGTTTATCGAAGAAT
>DAIQPD010000206.1:0-7315 GCA_036787535.1 Chryseolinea sp. | reverse complement strand
CCATACACTACGTTCGGCACGAGCCAATCCGGTGAAGGCATTGCGATATGAGTAATGAATGCTTATATTAGCATAGAAGAAAGATGGATAGCGTGAAATCCTATCCAATTAATCCTACAGATCAGCCACTTTAAGGTATGGGACTTTGCTGATCATAAAAATGTGATCCATTTCTGAATGAATTGAGATGCCCGTTTGGAACACTTTGTAGAATTGTGTGTGAATTAACCTTAGTATCTGAACTTGCCAGGCAGAGCTCTATCTTTTTGGTAGCCATTATAGAATACTTGCACGACCATGACAATATCATACAGCGCAGAACATATTTAGCATGGAAATGCCAGGTGCGTCAGTCCGGCTTCCTAGTACAGAATGAATTCTTTACTATTGGCCTGGTAAATTGGTTTACCGTTGATTTGAATTTGAGGTAATCGTTAGATCGTTCAATGTCCACAACTTCCGGCATGTCGGGCACTGAGAATTTAAAAAAAAGGCCACACTTACGATATGAATAATACTTGATTTCAGTAGTCTACAAAATCACCAAACCAATAATGTTATGGAAACAAAAATACCCACATCAAAATTTGTAATCATAATTATGATTTTCTGCTCAATGGGTTTTACCTCTGCAGGGCAGGAACTCTATGGAGTGCTTTCTTCCGGGGGAGCAGATGGTGTCGGAACTCTTGGGCATTTCAATTCCTCAACTTCTATTTGGACCACGGACTATAATTTTACTTCTCCCTTTCCCGGAGGTAACCCAAGGCGCACGGAACTGACTGAGGCAAACGGAAAATTTTATGGCATGATTGGCGACAACGGATGGATATTAATTGAATGGGATCCAATAACAAATGCATATACAAAGAAGAGAGAATTTACTTCCAATATCGGAGTTGGAGCAGCGCTGGTATATCATGGCGGCAAGCTCTATGGGATGACTTTCAACTCCATTTTTGAGTATGATCCTCTTACAAATATTTACACGGATAAATATAGTTTCAATTTTTCCGCTCTCCCACAGGGTAGATTAACATCCTGGAATAATAAACTTTACGGCATGACCTTTTCTGGAGGAGTATATGGCGAAGGAATAATTTTTGAATGGGATCCGGTTAATAATGTATTTGTAAAAAGAATCGATTTTCATGGCACTAACGGGATTAATCCTTATGGTAATCTTTCGTTTGGTGGTGGCAAATTTTATGGAATGACCTTTGGTGGAGGCGCACATCAGCTGGGAGTATTTTTCGAGTGGGATCCAATCACCAATGTTTTATCAAAGAAAGTTGATTTCAACGGACCAAATGGTGGAAGACCAACGGGTACTCCTGTATATGTTAATGGCAAAGTATATGGAATGACAATTGAGGGTGGTGAAATAGGTTTTGGAGTGCTTTTTGAGTGGGACCCAGCTTCCAGTATTTATACTAAGCGAGTTGATTTTACCGGAGCCAATGGACTTCAGCCATTAGGTTCCCTTATCGAGAATGAAGGCAAACTTTACGGTACAACCTTTTACGGAGGAAGCAACGATGGAATTTTATTTGAGTGGGATCCCTCCTCTACCTCGTTTACTAAAATATTTAAATTTCAAAATACAGCAGATGGAAAAGGTGCACAGTGCACGTTGGCTCATAAGGATGGCAAACTATATGGATTTACAACCTTGGGTGGTACCGCTAACAAAGGTGTGATTTTTGAATGGGATTTTACAGCTAATCTCTACTCCAAAAAAATTGATCTCGGCTCTAGCTCCGAAGGCAACACTCCTGTAGGTTTAGTTTACGCAGAAGGAAAATTGTATGGAACAACATCTATTGGAGGTGCTAATGGTGGGGGTACACTTTTCGAATGGAATCCAGCAAGTAAGCGTTACACAACATTGCATCACTTTGATTGCGCAAAAGGTTGTAACCCCAAAGAAGGAATAAGTTATGCCAATGGAAAGTTGTATGGGATTACTAACAAAGGAGCGAAATTTGATAATGGAGGGATCTTCGAATGGGATATTCACGCCAGTGCGTTGTCCTCAAAAATTGAATTCGGGAAATTGATAAGAATCAATTGCTTGACATACCATAACGGCAAGTTTTATGGTGTTGAAGAATATGCTGGCACCTATGCGCGAATATTTGAATGGGAACCAACCACTAACGTTTTTACAAGGAAGGCCGACTTTAACTTAGGGTCTACTTTCAATTTTCAAGGCGCATTGACGTATGCTGATGGAAAATTTTACGGAACCACATCTCAAGGTGGTACTACCGGTTATGGTATACTCTTTGAATGGAACCTTGCTACTAACCAATATAGAAAGCTATGGGATTTTAGTTTGGAAAAAGGGCATCAGCCAACGGGAAAACTTGAATTTGTAGAAGGTAAACTTTATGGAACTACCCGTCTCGGTGGTGGTGGTGGCAATGGGGTCATTTTTGAATGGAATACATTAACAGAGGTCTACATGAACAAGTACAACTTCATTCTCAGTGAAGGTTTATGGCCCGAAGCTTCCCTTCATTATCGCGATGGAAAACTATACGGGTTAACGCGGGCAGGTGGATCGACCAGAAAAGGGGTGCTCTTTTCTTTTGATCTTACTACCGGTAACTATACCAAAAAATTAGATCTTAGCACAGCCACGGGCGTTGACCCACGGAATGGTTTAGTTGAACTAATAGCTACTCCTACGGTACAGGCCACTACTATTATATTTAGTGAAGTTCAATCAACCTCAATGAATGTCCATTTTACAAAGGGCAATGGTAGCCACCGGTTAGTCGTAATGAGTGTTGGTTCTCCTCCTGAGTTTCAGCCCATTGACAATACTTCTTACTCGGGTGACCTGGGAAATGGTGAGTCTGTTGTCTTTAATGGGACAGGCAGTTCTTTCAATCTAGCCGGACTGGAACCCGATATTGAATACTTTATTACAATTTATGAATTCAATACCGATGGCTCGACCACACGTTATTTGATTACCGATGCTCCTGTCGCGAATCTCAGAAAAACAATTCAAGATTTCAGTCTTTATAATTTCAAAACCAAAACAGTAGTTTCATCATTTGATCAACTGGTTGTACTTGATGTAGCTGACCCCGATATAGAAAATTATACTATTCGGGCCAATGTATCTTCAGGAGATGTAAGCAGTGTTAAATTCACATTGGATGGTCGCAAAATCAACATCGATAATACCCAACCCTATACCATAAATCAATGGGAACTCCCTGTTCTCTCCTCCGGAGCTCACACCCTTATTGTTCAGGCATACTCCAGAAATTTCGCTCTTGGAGATGCTTACGAAACCAAAGAGGCATATATCGCTATCACAAACTCAGCCACCATTGTGCAGTTTGACGTTGTTGATGTTAACGGGGATAAAATCAAGACTCTTTTCGATGGAGATGTAATCGATATTAGTCAGACTGAATTTAACAGTCTGAACATTGTAGCTCAAACCAATATCAACACTACTCGAAGTGTTAAACTTACTCTAAATGGAATCACGGCACGAATCGATAATCGTGTACCCTATGCCATAAGCGGAACCGCTAATGGTTATGAAATTCCCTGGCAGATTAAGCCCGGATCGTACACGTTAACGGCTACTCCTTATATGAAATATTACGGATGGGGACCAGCCGGTGTACCTCTTACCATTCACTTTACGATAGCCAATCCAATTCCGGCAATTTCAGATGCGCAGGTATCTTCAGAAAGCGCAAGAGCGTTTGATGACAAAATATTGAACAGCTCAGAAATTATGAAGCAGACTATCGTTTACCCCAATCCGGTAGACAATGAAGCGCATGTAATTTTGAATGGCGTTGAGCCGGGTAGCAATGTAACGCTTAAAATACTGAATACTAATGGCCATGTATTATACCGTTTTAACGGAAATGCACAATACAATTCAGAACATATTATATATCTGAATCAATTAGGACTTACAAGTGGAGTCTACTACCTGGAAGTGATAGACAATAGCGGATACCATGAAGTCAAAAAAATAGTGAAGCGCTAAGTCATTGACGATGACTTCGCTATTGACATCGAAACCCTGAGTAAACCTTGTTGATTTGGTTCCAGACATCATGCGTTTTAGTTTGAGGCGATACAGCAAAGAATATGGCAAGCTTCTTCTCCTGATCACAACGCATTAAGTGAACCTGGACTTGAAGTGCCATGGGTTTAAGACTAAGGTAATCCAGCATGTGAATACTTCCCTCAAAAGTCTTACTGTCTCCTTTCTGCGTTGCTATTTCTCTAAAATATGCAGTGGTAGGAAAAACGAGCAGTGAATCAATTTTACGGCTAATGATATTGCGATTAACTAACCCAGCGTAATAGGCTTGCATATATTTCTCAATATGTTTTGCATCAGCAACTGCATCATTGTCTATCCACCAGAGGTAACAATATGACCATAATGTTTCACTGCCAGGTTCACGCCAGTTTGGAGCAGTCCGTACATATTCAATACCTCTATATGGAATCTGTGGCGCAAACTCAATTGGAAATGGAATGACTCCCGAACTCCATCCTTCTGAAACAGGTAATTGAAACGTCTGCGCTTTCGAAGCAGAGCTGGCGGCCACCAGCAATAGTAGCACTGTAATATAATTCCTCCTACTCATTCACTTTCTTAATATACTTACCTACAATTTCCCAAAACAACAACGCGCGAGCCTCCCAGCTATTCGATTCCGCAACTTTACTCCGTTGATTTACTTTCTCGTCAGAGTTTCCATCAATTGCCTCCTGAATCTTAATGACAAAACTATTTGTCTCATCCTCCAGATTAATGACATCACCAAATTGACGTATATCTTCCGAAAAACTAGTTGATACAACAGGTAGACCTGCAGCCAAATACTCGTTGATTTTTAATGGGTAAATACTTTTCGTTAAGGTATTGCACTTAAAGGGTATGATTGCACATTTTGAATATTGAAGATATGCAGGAAGTAGTTCAAGCTTTTTTGATCCCGTAAACAGAATATTGGGTATCGCGCTTAGTTCTTCCATAACGGAGGGATTGAGGGACACCGGACCCACTAACACCAAAGCCTTATCTGCATGGCCCAGGGCTACTGCTTTAAGCAGATCTATATCCACCCGCCAATCAACATGACCCGTATACAGTATAATAGGCTTGGTTACACTTTTAATATCGTCTGGCTTTTCAAATTTGGTTGATAACGCTGTTTTAAAAAGAGGAATATCAGCAGCATTGGGAAGGTAATAAACATTCTTAGAAAAACTCATTAGCAATATTTGAAGCTCCTTTGAAGTTGTTAGGGTGATGTCGTAAGCACCTACAATATCTTTCTCGAGGTGTGGTCCATGCTTTTTAACATGCGGAGAGAATCGGATATCATCAACTGAATAATATGCCGATACTAAAGGTTTTACCTTAGAAGAAAGTCGCCTGGCATAGAAAGGATTAAACACATTAACGAAAACAAAATCCTTGATTTTATGATCTGCGATCAATTTCTTAAGTGAACGATTCAGCAGGTAATTATTAACTCTGGATAACCACTGATAGGCCATTCCATTCGCCATCCAATTGATGGACAATGACATGTTGGGTTTAATTGAAAAGAAATTCTTTGGTATATCTACATTAGTATGCGACTCGCTCCTGGAATTTTTTCCCATTTTTTCTCTAAGCACTTCAGCAAATGTAATGGGGTTATCTACATAAAAAACACGGTGGTGTTTCGCCAATTCTTTTGCTAATGAAAAGGATGTGGATGAATACTTATTGTCGACCCTATCTAATGAAAACCATATTAAATCCATACCTATTCGCTAATCTACTCTGTTAACTTTTCTGGATAATACAAAGTCTAATACAAAAAAGATAAACTTCTTTTGAAACAAGAATGCGTGCTTAAATATATTCAGGAAATTAACTCCTATTAATCTTTGTATATAAAACTGATTGTAAGCAAAACTAAATACAAAGGTGGTAAGCATGCCATAGGCAGCACCAATTATTCCAAAGTATTGAATATAGAAGTAACTCAGGAAAATATTAAGACCGGCATTCCGAAGAACAAAATAGAAATTCGTTTTTGCCTTCCCCATTGCATCAAGGGTCACTCCTACTTGTCTGTTAAAAGGAATTATTAATCCTGTTACCATAGCAATCCGAAGAATGTCTACTGTTTCGTCAAAGCCCTCTCCTGCTACAAAGTTTACTATTGGATCAGCCAAAACTATAGTGACCAAAACCACAGGAAACATAAAGGCGAATAAAACCCCTACCGATTTCTCATACATATCCTTTGCTGCAGGTGCTCCTTCTGTTGCAAAGCGAGAGAGAAGTTTTGGGAAAAAAATCGAAGAAAGTGATACGGTAGGCACTTCAACAATATTGGCAATCCGCATAGCCGGATTATAGATGGTTACAGCTGCTGGCGAAAGCATTGCTCCCAGCATCCATGTATCGACATTGCGTAAAACGGTTGAACTGATATTTGTACCAAAGGTATACTTACCGTACTGTGCAAGCTCAGCGATCCACTTTCTGGATACTGTAAACGAAAAGGATAAAAAAGTCCTGACATTATAATAGGCTACTAAAACAGAAACAAGAATTGAAAATGAATGAATGACGGCCAAATGCCACAATTCAAACTTAATATCAAACCAGTAACTTATTGAGACGAAAACAAAAAAAGTAAACTGACGAGCAATGTTGGAGTAAAGGTTTCCTTTAAAATTTAAATTGGCTTGTTGAATCGCACTGAAATGAGTTGCCGGAATTAATAGAACCGTAGCGACAAGAAAAATCAGGAAAAGGTTTTGCAATTGTGGCGAACTCCATACATCACTCAGGAAAAAAGAGAGGCTCAGAATTGTTACAATCTGAAATGCCGTAACCACCATATTGAGTACCAACGATGCGGAAAGTATGTTGGTATACTCTCGCTTCTCCTCTACCATTGAGTACCTTACCAAAGGACTGGTAATAAATCCATTCTTGACTAATTCCATAAATGTAGCCACCGATAAAAACAGTGTCCACACTCCAAAATCATTTTTATCCAGTATGCGAAGAAGAAAGTAGAAATTAATAAATCCGAAAAATACATTACTGAACTGACTAAGAACAGAGAATGAACCTGACTTGAGCCAATAGGAAGCTCGTATTTTTTCTATCACAATTAAGGATGTTGATACTTATGCTTCATCACTTGTCGATTTCAGCAGGTATAAAACTACACTACAGAAACATTATAATATCTCTTCCATTTTTAATCCACATTTGTCACATATAGGCTTATTAAAAGAATAA
>DAIQPD010000205.1:0-7344 GCA_036787535.1 Chryseolinea sp. | reverse complement strand
CTTACTTACCAAAGCAAAATTATCTGGTTTAAAGCATGCGTATGTTGAGCAGGAAACATATGATGGCGAGCCGATTGATGAGGTAGGTAAGAGTGCGGTTTACTTAAAAACGATTCTTTAAATTTTTATTTTCTCTTTACAGGTTAAATTCACGGATGTCGGGTACTTTTGCCCGACATCTTTTTTTTACAGGCATACATGGAAATTTTGAATAGCGGGAAAGCATATTTGGGAGCATTAGTCTTTACTCTCCTTGCCGGGGTTGGTTTGGCTCAGAATATTACACAACAAGTAAAAGGTAATATAACCGATGCACTTACTACAAAGCCATTGACCAACGCCAGTGTTGTTCTGATGCGTGATAGCCTTGTTTACGGAACCACAACGGACGACAAGGGAAATTTTGTTTTAGAGAACATACCTTTAGGAAGATACCAGATAAAAGTTTCCTTTACCGGGTATGCAGGGTATGAAGAAGAACTTTTGGTTATCTCCGGAAGATCCGTTCAACAGGAAATTGCATTAACCGAAACGGCAATTGTGCTCAATGAAGTTCAGGTGGGCTCAATTATAAAAGCACAAGACTATGCACCCGGTTTACAAACCATAGGTATTGAAAAGACCATGCGCATACCGGCAAACTTTTTTGATCCCGTTCGCATGGCAACTTCTTATCCTGGAGTTGTGGCGGCAAACGATCAAGGCAACGCCATTATCGTAAAAGGTAATTCACCCAATGGATTACTATGGAGATTAAATGGACTTGATATTGTAAATCCGAATCATCTTGCGAATGCAGGAACATTAAGCGATAAACCCATTTCAAATGGTGGCGGTGTAAATATTCTAAGTGCACAGATGTTAGATCGTACACAGTTTTATACAGGAGCTTTTCCAGCAGCGTATGGAAATGCACTCAGCGGAATTTTAGATATGAATCTCCGTGAAGGAAATAAAAACAAGATGGAAGGTACTGCGCAAGCGAGTTTGCTAGGTCTCGATCTTTCCCTCGAAACACCGATGAGTAAAAGCCAGAGTGCATCTGCATTGGTAAATTATAGATACTCTACAGTTGGTTTGCTTTCTAAGTTAGGTGTTCAGTTTGGTGACGAAGAAATTTCATTTCAGGATCTATCCATGAATTTAAGTTTTGATCAAAAGAATGGAGGGAAGATTTCAGTGTTCGGATTTTATGGTGACAGCAAAAATAAGTTTGAAGCAAAAGAACCTGCTGATTGGGAGGAGGATAAGGATAAGTACAACATCAATTATAAATCTACTACCTATGCTATTGGTATGAACTATGTTGTTCCGATAGGACGAGGAAGTTTGTTTGCAGGTGTAGCGTATTCATCTTCTGATCAAAGTAGAAAATCAGAGGTAAGTGATTTTATTCCGATTAACGAAGAGCGAATATTGTACGATTCATATTCATTGAACAGAGGTTTGGTATCGAGCAACATCCGATATTCAACAAAGGTAGGAGCAAAGAGTACGTGGGATATTGGAGTGATGACTAATTTCATGGATGATGATGCCAGTAGCACCAAAACCACGGGCGCATTCATTGGTCCTATGTTTCAGGTTTCAGAAAAAGGATATGGCTCTGGAGTTTTAGTTCAACCCTTCACGACATGGCGAACTGCCTTCAATGAAAAACTGGCCATGAACCTCGGTGTTCGTTACCTGAACTACACCTATAATAAAACTAGTTCATTTGAACCACGTGCATCTCTTACTTATTCAGTTTCTACAAAAACTATTTTTGATTTGTCCTATGGGCTAGTCAGTCAACTTCAGCAACCGACTACTTATTTTGCATCAGGAAATACTAATCTTGGATTTACAAAATCACATCAAACTTCATTGGGGTGGCGTCAGCAATTGTCGTCAACAATTAAATTATCAAGCGAATTATACTATCAGCACTTGACGAATGTGCCTGTTGAGCTATTCCTAAGTTCATACTCAGTTGTAAATGCACTTGAAGGATTTGCAAAACCCAATCTGGTAATTGATGGAACAGCCGATAACATGGGCCTGAATGTAACGGTGGAGAAACAGTTTTATTCCAGTCATTACTTTATGGTGACGGGTGGATATTATGAATCTACCTATTATGGTAAGGATGCCATTAAACGAGATACACGTTTCAATGGAAATTATACAATGAGTGGTGTATATGGAAAGGAGTGGAGCAATAGTAAGAAGAGACGCGTTATCGGCTTAAATCTCCGTGCACTCTATCTGGGCGGACTTCGTGTATCAACTATTGACGAAGCTTCTTCGGCTTCAGATACCGAAACAGTTTACGATGAAACCAATCCGTACAATCAAAAGCTGAATGATTATTTCCGTATCGATGCACGTTTGAGTTTCAGAAAGAACAAAGCAAAATACACCCGCACCTTCGCGATCGATATTCAAAACCTAACTGCTCAGGAGAACGAAGCCTATCGGTACTATGATTACACACAAGCAAAGATTGTTACGAAAAACCAACTTGGAATAATTCCGGTAATTGTTTACCGAATTGATTTTTAAAAGGAGAATATAGAATATATAAGATGCAACCTGGAATCTTGAACTTGAAACTTTGAACCTTAGACCGAAATGAAAATCTTCAGCATCATCTTCGCCATCATTTTTCTCTTATTCTGCCTTGTTCAATTCAACGACCCCGATCCCTTGCTCTGGATTTTGATTTATGGAGTGATGGCAGGTTTGTGTATTGCTGCAGCTGTTAAGTATTACCCCAAACGAGTCTACCTTATTCTTGTGGTAATTTTTGTCGGATACAGTACGTTTTACATTCCCAGTATTATGACCTGGATGGAGCAAGATGACCTTACGATGTTGTTTGATGAGGGCGCTAAGATGCAGAATTTGTTCGTTGAAGAATCCCGTGAGTTTTTGGGATTGATGATTTGTATAGGCGTGCTGGTTTTCTATTTGGTGAGGACGAGGAAGTTGGGTAAGGCTTAATACTTAAGGCTTACCTTGCTGCATAAGATGGCCGTTAGATAATATTTTTGCATTACATTATAAGTGGAATGAATTATAAGTGTTGCTAGGTGTCGCCTAATCAAAACGGTAAATCATCTTGAATTTCTTCTGTAATCTTGTCGAAGTCTTTCAACTTAACTTCCTCAAGCCCAAAATTTTTAAGAAGTCCATTAAATTCTGTTAGTATTTTCTGACTTTTCAAATTCTTGTTATCTGTTAACCGTTGACGCAGATGATTAACTTTATCAAGTGGAAAATCACTTATTTTTTTTATAGCCACGATCCGTTCAATAGCCTCTTCTGAGTCATTTGATAATAAAAAGAGATCAACAAGAATATTAATCAGTTTTAATCTAGTCTTAGGATTTTTAGATAGAATATTGAAAATTCCTTCAGCCACTTGCCCAATATTCTTTCCGACAGCTTGAAATCCTTGGTATTTTCCTATGAAACCATAGGGATCAAGATCTTTTCTAACTGGAATTACCAAAACCCCTCGACCTATCGCAACACCAATTTCCTGATCTGTCCATTTGCTTTCTTTAAATCCTGGCATTAGTATGGCACACAATGCATCCATTGAAAAAAGACCCTTTTCAATTTCTTCTTGCCAATCCTTTGTAGGTTCTATGTCCTCGTGCGCTACAAATGATGATATTCCATATTTTTGTAACTCTGCCTTCAGAATTCCTATTGTTTTTTTAAATGAAGCTAAATGACTTAGGAAGAGTTTGAAGTGTCCAGTCTTCCAAAAACTGGCAGCGCTATCCTTAATGGAGGGAATCTTGTTTTGGAAGTTGTGTTCGAGATTCAATTCATTGGCTATATCAATTACTATCTCGTCACTTATATTCGGAAGGATTTCCTTGACGTAAACGTACTTACTGTTATAACTAGGGTGATGGTCTGTTGGTATACCGTACGCTTTGAAGTATGAGTCAATTTCAGAAAAAGTCATCCTTGACTGAAGGTCTCTTCCTATGTCATCAATTAATTTTACTTTTTCTAGAGGTTTCATGGTAGCTGTAAATGGTACAAAATATTAAACAAATGAACCCCTCTACCACAATCATCTTTTTGTCGAAGTATTAAGCTGCTATATTTTTATAGCAGTATCATAAACAAGTATGAATTTAGTTTTTCAAAAACCGTTTACTCACAACAACATCTTTACTACCCGCAGTATATTGATAAAACCCACTTCCTGTTTTCACACCTTTATGGCCGGCTTGCACCATATTCACCAACAAAGGACAAGGTGCATATTTTGGATTGCCAAAGCCATCGTGCAAAACATGCAGGATGGAAAGGCAAACATCAAGACCAATAAAATCAGCAAGTTGCAAAGGTCCCATTGGGTGAGCCATTCCTAATTTCATTACCGTATCAATTTCTTCAACCCCGGCAACACCTTCGTATAAGGAATGAATGGCTTCGTTGATCATCGGCATTAAGATGCGATTGGCAACAAAGCCTGGATAATCATTTACCTCTACCGGAATCTTACCCAATGCTTTGGATAAAATCATAATGTCTGATGTCACTTCATCACTTGTGTTATATCCACGAATCACTTCGACCAATTTCATAATCGGTACAGGATTCATAAAGTGCATACCAATTACCTTTTCGGGTCGCTTGGTAACAGAAGCAATTTTGGTAATCGAAATAGAAGAGGTATTGGTGGCGAGAATCGTCTTTGCATGGGCATGCTCATCCATTTCCTGAAAAATCTTAAGTTTCAAATCAAGATTCTCTGTTGCCGCTTCGACAATTAAGTCAGAACCTTGTACACCTTCTTTCATGGTTGTATAAGTAGTGATGTTGGCTTGAGCCTGATTCTTAGTTTCTTCTGTGATGCTTCCTTTTTCAACCTGACGTGAAAGATTTTTAGCAATAGTTGCAACTGCTTTTTTGAGAGCTTCTTCTGAAACATCAATTAAGGAAACTTCATAACCATATTGAGCAAATACATGCGCTATACCATTGCCCATGGTTCCGGAACCAATCACTGCTACTTTTTTCATCTGAGGTAAGTCGTTTAAAGCAGTGTAAAGATATGATTTAGCACAACGCTTTAAAATGGGTGATCAGTAATCAGTGATCGGTAATCAGTCTTCTATTTGAAAGTGTATTAACCGATTACTGACTACCGGATACCGATTACCGAAATTCAGTCTCGCTTCAAATGCGGCAACATCTTCTCCGTATTCTCATTCATTTTCAGTTTGAAAATATCCGTAGGAGTTTTACACAACACGGCTTTTCCGTTGAAGATAGCGATAGGCGCTTTCAATAATTGTGGGTTGTGCATAATGACATCCAACCAGCCATTCATCGTATAGGTATTGTCACCGACTTTGCTTTTATATTCAGGATTTGAATGATCCAACAATTCTTCAGGATTGAGACCCAAAAGAGTTACAACTTCTTTCCAGTAAGTAGGACCCATTTTTTCGCGCATAGAATCAACTTCGTTGATGTGGCTATTGATGGTTAACGCAATGGCCTTGGTCTGCTTCCCGGTGGAAGTCTGTGGATTGTACAACAAGAACAGTTCATTTGGATGGAATTGCATAGTTGCTGGGGTTTAGTTAATTGGAAGTTACCTGAAAATCAGGAGCTATGCAAACGATTGATCCAAGGTCGCCTTTTGATTAACCACATATAGAACCTCTAGATTCTATTTGCTATAGATATAGGCTGGTCGGCAATTTATTTCGTCAAGAGTATAAATGAGTTTTAGGCTGTCAGAGTTCGCTAATTCTCCAAACGATAAATACCAGGTTTGTTGTGATGACGATAAATCGGTCAAGGTGTTAAACCCTTTTTGATAAACATCCAGTTCACTCTGCTTTGCCGGTGGGAAATAGTCTCGATCCTGGGGTTGACCCATGTCTCTGATATTACCTGCCTTAGTTTGTAGAAATTGGATCCGTTTAAAAGGAGGATGAGTCTGCGAAAGTGAGATGCATTTTTCCAGTTGAAAAGTTTTTCCTTTCTCCACCAGGATCGGACTGACGACTGTTGAGATGAGAGGTATTTGAATGCCAACCCGGATTATTATAGTTATCACTAGAATTCCTGAAAGTGTTGCAAGCACGAATGTATTGATTATTCGAAATGGTGGAGCTTTTGAAAAAGTCAACGATTGAAGAATGAGGTAGGGGACAATAAAGATAAAAATTGAAGCTTTTGTTGGTGCTCCAGAACCTACGACCAACGGAAAAATGATGGATGCACACATGAGTCCCAGAAGCGCCCATTTTTTTTCCTGCATTAGATTTAAGGCGATCAAAAATGCGAGTAGTAGTAAAAAGGGAAACTGATAAATAAATGCAAAAGGTATGTAAGCGATGATACATAACAATCTGAATGCCAGTTGCATCTTTGTTTTATTCGCCAATGTTAGAAGACAAAGTGCAAGGGAAAATAATTTAACAAATATATGAGCCTCAACATTTCGGATAGTACCCAATAGATTTTGGATTTTGATAATCGATAACAGTGGAATTTGAATTAATAATTTGACGGTAATCAATAAGATTATCCACAGACCAACAAATTGGATCATTCTCTTTTTGTTAACGGGATACTTTTCAAATAACCATCCGGAAAGATAGGCTGCATATAGAACTATAATGATCGGATGGAAGAGGCTTAAGGTCAGGCATACAACAGACCATAGTTTCCAATGTGTGATTACTTTATCCTGGGCACGTAACAACAAGGCAACAATGAGCAGAATGGGACTGTAGAAAATGCCATGAAGGTTGAATACATAGTAGAATGCTGAGATGTAAGTAAACCCTGTTAAGAAATAAAGTATTCGGGCATAGGTCATTTTACCGGCCTCTGTCAAGGAAACGATGATCCAGATGGCAGCACACAAAATGATATAATTGACAAGTTGGATAAGGATGCTATTACCACCTGACAAGTGATACAGGCACCATGTAATTATCTGAGCCAGCGGTCTAAAGTTCCGAACACTGGGTATTTGATTTTGAACAATATCAATAAAGGAGTGATGATCAAAATAGGCTATCCAAATATAACTCTCATTACGGTTGGCAAATGGAAATGCGATTAGAAACCAAAAACTTATTCCGAGTAACGGCAAAACAGTTATAAGCCAATGGTTCTTTAGGTTAGCCATGCGGGTCTACAAATTATTGTCAATCAACGTTATTAAAATAAGGAGTCTTAAATAAAACACGATGGTGTTACTGAATCCGTGATTAAATTGTGATCATTATTACTGCGTTGTGTTAAGATTCTTTTTTCTCTTTTTAGTGGATTGCATGGGATGGAGAGCCGCCCGCCGGGTTCCGTGCG
>DAIQPD010000204.1:0-7354 GCA_036787535.1 Chryseolinea sp. | reverse complement strand
TTACGATCAACACTGAGATGCTAAAGTCCTTCAAAACCTCTTGAAGATATATGAAAGACTGGCTTTGAAAGGCCTAGAACCGCTTTATTACAAGATTTGCTACCGTTTCTCCGATGGAAAGTGAGGAGGTAGCAGCCGGTGAGGGGGCATTGCATACATTAATGACCAGCTTATCTTCCAGAATCAAGAAATCATCCACCAATCCACCCTTGCGATCGCAGGCCTGAGCTCTTACTCCTGCACCGCCTTCAATAAGGTCATCTTCCTGAATTTCGGGCATTAGCTTTTGAAGGGCTTTGGTAAAGGCAGCTTTGGAGAAGGATCGATACATTTCACCCATTCCAGTTCTCCAATATTTAGAGGCTACCTTTCTGAATCCAGGCCACGCCAAAGACTCACCGAGTTCAGCCAGATTAATATCAGATTTTTTATAACCTTCACGTTTAAAAGCGAGCACGGCATTCGGACCACACTCAACACCGCCACCTACCATTGTGGTAAAGTGTACTCCCAAAAATGGAAAATTTGGATCGGGTACCGGGTAGATAAGTGTCTTGACTAAATATTCTTTTTCTTTTTTTAATTTAAAATATTCACCTCGAAAAGGGATAATCTTAAAGTTCAAATCCTTTCGCGTGAGCGCAGCAATTTTATCGGAATACAATCCTGCACAGTTCACCATTATCTTCGCTGTGTAGCTTGCCTTCTGGGTAGCCACAACGACAGAATCGTTTGCAAGCTGAACATCAATTACCTTTTCGCCCAACTTGATTTCTCCACCTTGCATTTGAAATACCTCAGCATATTTTTCTGCTACGACACGATAGTCTACTATGCCCGTTTGAGGAACATGCACGCCTGCAATTCCGGCTACATGTGGTTCATATTCTTTTAATTCCGATTGCGTGAGCTTTTTTAGATTTTGTAATCCATTTTGCTGACCACGCTCCATAATCGTATTCAGGAACGGCAACTCTTTTTCATCTGTCGCAACAATTACCTTTCCACATAGATTAAAAGGGACATTATGTTTCGTGCAGAAGTCAATCAGCATCGTGTAACCTCGTATGCAATTCGTTGCTTTTAAACTTCCTGGTTTATAATAAACACCCGAGTGAATTACATTACTGTTATTACCTGTTTGATGATTGGCAACAACCGATTCTTTCTCAAGTAAAACAATCTTGAGTGATGAATTCTGATTGGTGAGTTGAAGCGCTGTGGCAAGTCCTACAGCTCCACCTCCAACAATAATGACATCGTATTGCACGCTATTATTTTTGCGTGAAACTAGCGATTAAATCAACATTGCAAGTAGGTGTGTAGCTTGTTGATCAAAAAAATCAGGCTTTAATTGGTCTTACCTTAACATTGAGTCCTTTATTCACAATCACAAAATGATTTTTAGGGATGAGGGTCCAGTCTTTATCGTCTGTAAGTTTTTCAGACACAACCAATACAGCATTGTCATCATCTTCAGGAGCTATCAATTTGGTAATGCCATCTTCTACCACATAACGACTTCCTTCAGAATGGTAAAGTGTGAGCGCGTCCTTTTCCGGATCGGTAACATATCGCGTACCTATGAAAAATAACCCGTTTGTTACTACCATATTTAAATAAGCCTCTTCTTTGATGCCATTGTCGGCCATCATTTTCTTTAGTGCTTTGAAGGTTCGTTCGAATGCATCGATAACAGCTTCTTCGCTGATTGCCTTATGATGCGTAAATAATTCATTTAACAGGTAGGCAAAAATATGTTCAGAATCCGTTTGTCCTTTAATCCAATTGTAAAGTTCATCGCTTAATGGTTCGCGGATTTTTCGTTTTATCAATCCGAAGTTTTCGACACCACCGTTGTGCATCATCAGCAGATTCTTATACTTAAAGGGATGACAATTCGATTCTGAAACATCACCAACAGTAGCAGACCGAACATGCGCCACAAAACATTCGGTACTAATTTTAGGCGCCAGATTTCTTAAATTCCGATTGCTCCATGCCGGGTTAACCGAAATAAAAACAGCGGGTTCATTATTTACTATGGGTACGTACCAACCCATTCCAAAACCATCTCCATTTAAGGGCTCTTCAATTTCTTTTGCGTGAATGCTCTGCTTGATTAAAGAGTTCTTCGGCTGGTATAAAAGCTCATCAATAATAATGGGCGAGCCCATGTAGATCATTAATCGACACATAAATTAAGAAGATAGATTGATCTAAAAGTTAAGTCGTTTCTGCAGAAATAAAAAATCTGCAAACATGCAAGGTAATTTCTCACTTATTTTTGAATTTCAGTGACACCGAGTTCATACAGTATCGCAAGCCTGTTGGCTTAGGGCCGTCATCGAAAACATGACCTAAGTGTCCATCGCAACGAGCGCATACTACCTCATCCCGCCTCATACCATAGCTTTGATCTGAATCTACAGTTACAGCAGTATCGGTTATAGGTTGATAGAAACTTGGCCAGCCTGTATGGGATTCAAATTTTTTGTCTGATGTAAATAAGGGTAATCCGCAAGCAGCGCAGGTGTAAGTACCTTTTTCATGATTATTCCAATACTTACCTGAAAAAGCGCGTTCAGTTCCTTTTTCGCGCAAAACATGAAATTCTTCAAGTGTCAAAAGAGCTTTCCACTCGGCTTCAGTTTTGGTTATTTTGTTTTTTGCCTTAATGACTTGCTTTTCAGTCGGTCTATGTTGCGAACATGCCGGCAAAATAAAGCCGGTGAGCAAAATTATGATCCATGTTTTCTTTGGCATAGTATTGTGTTTTATATCCGATGCTATAACTTCAACCGGATTGGTAGGGTTCGGTTTAGTTAGTCACGCACAAGACAAATCTGGCGGAGTTCTTGCCAGAACATCTCCGATGTTAGAAAACTGCTGAATTTTAAACATTTATTGATATGACGAACGATATTTTTGTTTGCTTTTTAAAGAAACAGTATAATTACCTGAACATGAAAAAGATTCTACTTGTATCGATTTTTTTACTCAGTGTTCAACTGAGCTTCTCGCAGAATTACAAGCTGCATTCTGTCTATATGTATAGCTTTACACGCTATATTCTCTGGCCAGACGCCTATAATCAGGGGGATTTTGAAATATTGGTGTTGGGAGATTCGCCTATTCTGGAGGAACTTAAAACCATGGCTCAGGCAAAGAAAGTGGGCGAAAGGCCTATTAAGATTACTAAAATATCCAACCCGAGTGACATCCGTAAGTGCAGTATGCTGTTTGTTCCGACTTCTAAGTCCGGAAAAATTGATGAGATACTTGCCAAAGTAGGAACGCAATCAATTTTGGTGATAACGGAAGATGTTGGTTTGGGAGCTAAGGGTAGTAATATTAACTTTATCGTGAAAGATGGTAAATTGGTTTTTGAATTAAACCAAGGCTCTATAAATAAACAAAGCTTGAAAGTTAGTTCGGAATTAAGCCGACTAGCGATCTTGATCTAAAACCTACCTATGGAAAAAAAGAAGGCTAGTCTTCGCTTAACTATCGGAACTAAAATAATCGGTAGTTTTTTAATTCTCATTTTATTATTTGTCGGAATTGTTTCCCTTATTTTCTGGAAGGGTAATGTAATTGACAACGTTGCGAAGAGTTCGAAAGAAAATTATAGACCGTCACAGGAAGCCATTAGGGAATTTGTACTCCTGGTAACCCGATCAAAAATGTTGGTTACTAATTGGGTTTATCTATCTACAAATGAAGAGGATAAGAAAGCGCTGATAAGTTTGCAGAACAATAAGTATCCGGAGTTGGAGCAACGGATCAAAGGACTGATGAATACATGGGAAAGCGATAGTCAACGCATGTGGATGAATACCGTATTTGTGAAGTTCGATTCTTTGATTGACATTCAAAAGGTTGAGATCCAAGCTACGCTTCAATCTTTTGAAAGTTATGAGGATGGTATGGTAAAATTATTGGCGGAAGATGCCATTGGTAGCAAGATTATTCCGCGTACTGCCGAATTAATTGAATTACTAGATAAAATATCAAAAGAGCAAAACAAAGTAACTGCTAAGTCTGACATTGATGTCACTGACTCAATAGACAGTCTTAAAAATTTCACTCTTATTTTGGGAGGGTTAATTGTGCTGATTGCTGCAGGTAGTGCGTACTTTTTAATGAGTTCAATAACGAAGCCTGTTAACTTCCTGAAAAATATTGTTGTGAAGCTTGGTAAAGGAGAGTTGGTGGAAGAAAAGCAGGCGAAGTTTAGTAATGATGAAATTGGTGAAATGGCTTTTGCTATGGATAACCTGGTAACAGGCTTAAGAGGTACAACAACTTTCGCAGAAAATATTGGAAGCGGAAATTACCAATCTAATTTTAAACCATTAAGTGAGCACGATGTTTTGGGCAATGCCCTGATCAACATGCGTGATAACCTTTCTAAAGTTGCTGAAGATGATAAGAAACGGAATTGGGCAACAGAAGGGCTTGCAACGTTTGGTGAAATATTACGAACCAACACCAATGATATTTTAAAGTTATCAGATGAGATCATAGCAAACCTGGTAAAGTATTTAAAAGCCAATCAAGGTGGGTTATATATTGTTGATGATGTAGAGGGTGATGAAGAGCCGTCTATGTCAATGAAGTCATGTTATGCATGGGACAAGAAAAAGTTCCTAAACCATAAACTTCATGTTGGAGAAGGTTTAGCTGGTCAAGCATGGCAAGAAGGGGATACGGTTTACTTAACCGATGTTCCTCAAAATTATGTTAAGATCACATCCGGCTTGGGTGATGCCAATCCAACTTCCATATTGATTGTTCCTTTAAAAGTGAACGACCAGATTTTTGGTGTGGTTGAGATTGCTTCATTCGGTCTATTCAAAGATTTCGAAATTGAATTTGTGCAGAAGATTGCGGAAAGCATAGCCTCCACCATTTCATCTGTAAAAGTAAATGCCCGCACTCAACGTTTGTTAGAAGAGTCTCAGCAAATGACAGAGCAAATGCGTGCGCAAGAAGAAGAGATGCGTCAGAACATGGAAGAGCTTCAGGCTACCCAGGAGGAAATGAACCGCAGCCAGTCTGAAACAGAAAGTACGCTTTCAGCTATTCACGGCTCAATGGCCGTAGTGGATTATAGTGTTGATGGATCAATATCAAAAGTAAATGCTAATTTTCTTGAACTGTTTGGATATACACAAGATGAAGTAGTTGGTGAGAATCACCGGATTTTTGTTTCCAAAGATGAAAAGAGTAGCGAAGAGTATCGCCAGTTCTGGAAAGATCTTTCTATGGGTTATCCTAAGAAAGGAACCTTTAAGCGCATGAATAGAAAAGGAGAGACAATTACGGTACGATCTAGTTTTTCACCTATTAAGAGCCGTTCAGGTGAAGTTATCAAAGTGATGGAAATCACATACGAATTGAAATAAAATTCAAAACAATACAAAAGCAAAAAAGCCCAGCGTCCCTGGGCTTTTTTGTTACCTAAACCTAAACCTATGAGAAGAATTACTCTACTCTGGGTTAACTAACGGTTCATTGCTTTTAGAGGTTTCAGTAATTTTTAAAAAAAAGTTTAAGATTACTTTTTGAGTTTATCTTTAAACACCTTCTTAAACTTATCCAGCTTAGGTTGAATCACATAAGAACAGTATGGTGCATCACCATTTAAATTAAAATAGTTCTGGTGATAATTTTCTGCTTTATAAAACGTTGGTGCAGCACTAATCTCCGTTACAATGGGCTGACGATATACTTTCTCTTCATCTAATTTCTTTTTGTAACCTTCTGCTAATTTCTTCTGCTCAGGTGTGTGATAAAAGACGACAGAGCGATATTGAGTTCCTTCATCTGCACCTTGTTTGTTTAAAGTAGTAGGATCATGTGTTTGCCAAAAAATTTCCAGCAGTTCATCATAGCTCACTTTTTTTGGATCATAAGTCAGTTGAATAACTTCTGCGTGACCGGTTAAACCACTGCAAACTTCTTTATATGTTGGATTTTTTACTTGCCCACCGGAATAACCAGATTCTACTTTTTCGACACCATCGACTTGTTGAAATACAGCTTCGGTACACCAAAAACATCCGGAGCCGAAGGTTGCTAATTGAAGGCCTTCCATATTAATTTGTTTAGTATTTACTATTGGAGCACTGTCAGACTTACTTTTTTGTCCGCAAGAGGTACTCGCAGCAAAAAGCAGAAATGCAAAAGGAATTAAATTTTTCATGCAATAGGGATTGATTTTGCGTAATCGGATAAAAGCTATTGTAGCTCTTTAACCTACTTGCGCACAAAATGGTTTAATCAGATTTGCTGATTTGTCAGCCACCAAACAAAAAATGAAGTGACTAATAACGGCTCAATAGTTCTGATAGAATCCTTTAATAGCGGGAATGAGCTGATTGTAAATCGGCTTTGTGAATTCTAAAAAAAGGTCTTGTTGTTGTGGAGGTTGTTGTTCTCGTAATTTACAAAGTGCCAGCTGCTGATCACTAAGAGCGCGTTCATCGCCATTAAACCTTGCCCATTTACTAACCCATACATATTCACCAGAAAATTTTCTAGTTGATAGAACTCCGCTCGTTTTTGCATCAACCACCATCATACTCAATAGTCCACCCGATTTGATTTCTTTTGTATAGGTAGTGAACTTAGCTTTCACGGTATTATAGACTGGAACCATTTTGCCATCTACTTTTGCTTCGCCCACCTTCACACTATCGCGGGAAAAGGTTTCTTCTTTTTCTTTCAAGACTGAATTACCTACTGAAAAATCATCAAACTGCATGCGTAGAATTTGATGAACGTCAGCCACGTTTAGAGAACTCGCTTCTTGAGGTGTATAGAATTTAATAAAGCCCTGATCCGGATATTGATTGTGTAAAAACTCTTCTACTTTATCTTGAAAAAATCCGCCACTTAAATTATACCGGGCCGGTACTGGAATCTGCTCTATTACTACTCTTAATGTCGCCTCATATTTAGATTTATCTAAATACTCCATTACGTCTTTATAACCAGGCGTAAAATTCTGTGCATCCGTAAAATTGTAGTAGGCTTTTCTGGCTTCTATTCTGTTGCCTTTCATCAGGTTATTAATACCAGCATTATAACTTTCTTCTGCAGCCTTTTCTTTAAGGGGCCCAATCTCCGCATAATAATTTGTGGGATTTTTAATGACACGCAAACATCCAGGACACTGTCTGATTTCTTCATAAAGCCTATTCATCTGATCATACGATTGAATAGCATTTTTCCATTTGTATGGAGTGTTAGATGCTATTTCATTATTTACCTGCTCCTGTAATCGTTCAATGGCTAATGGATAGGCATTACGCAAAGCCTCAGCCGACTTCTCATGATCTGGTTT
>DAIQPD010000203.1:0-7363 GCA_036787535.1 Chryseolinea sp. | reverse complement strand
ATACAGGCAGACAACATCATCATATTAGTCGTGAGCATAACGCTCATCTTCCTTATAGCAGGACTTTTTCTTGTAATCTATGTTAATGTGTACAACGAGAAAAAAGGAAGTTACCTGGAAGAAAAAAAAATATTAAAACAACAATTTGAACGAGCCTTCCTCCAATCCCAACTCGAAATAAAGGAACAAACCCTTCAGCACATCGCTTACGAGTTGCATGATAATTTAGGACAAGTAGCAAGTCTCATCAAAATTAATCTATGCACACTTCAACTAAATGACCCTGCAAAGGCCGGTCAGAAAATAGAAGATACCAAAGAACTTGTTCGTCAATTGATCATGGATTTGAAAACGCTCTCGGTAAGTCTTAATAGCGATAGAGTCGCTCAACTCGGCATTGTTAATGGTCTTGAAAACGAAGTGGAGCGACTCAATAAAACGGGTCAGTTTACAGCAACCCTAAAGCAGGGGGGATCCATCCCAATGCTGGATGCCAACACAACCATCATCCTGTTTCGCATGGCACAGGAGATTCTTAACAATATCGTAAAGCATAGCGGGGCTAAACGAATTGATATCACCCTGCAGGCTTCAGAAAATTTGTTTACCTTAGTATGTCGTGATGATGGTGTTGGCTTTGATCGTGAAGAGAAAATTGGAAATGGTGGTTCGGGGTTACTGAATTTGCAGAACCGGGCGAAGCTAATTCATGCACACCTTACCATTCGGAGTTCACACGAGAATGGTACTACGGTTTCAATTGAATTACCTATATAAATGTTGTCAGTAGGGTTAATTAAACTTGCGCTTGTTGATGATCACAAATTGTTTCGCAAAGGGCTCATCAGCCTGATTGAAATGGTTTGTAACGATTGCACGATTCTGTTTGAGGCCGACAACGGTATTGATCTCCAGAACAAAATAGAAAAAAATAATCTGCCGCACATTATTTTAATGGACGTGAACATGCCCGGCATGGATGGCTTTACCAGTGTAGAGTGGCTTCGCGATCATTACCCCGATGTAAAAGTACTTGTGGTGAGTATGATTGAAAAAGAAGAAACCATTGTGCGGATGCTCAAGTTGGGTGTTAAAGGTTATCTCTGTAAAGATGTAGAACCAAAAGAATTGAACGAAGCGTTACACGCGGTTGCCAATAAGGGTTTTTATTTTACCGATTTCATCACAGGTAAGCTGGTTCATTCTCTTCAAAATGAAAATTCAAATAAAGAAAATCCAGCGATTACCCAGATCAACGATCGCGAAAAACAGTTTCTGCAATTTGCCTGCAGTGAAATGACGTATCATGAAATTGCAGATAAGATGTTTTTAAGTCCTAAGACAATAGACGGTTATCGCAATTCGCTGTTCGAGAAATTACAGGTAAGAAGCAGAGTGGGGCTGGTGATGTATGCCATTAAAAACAGAATGGTAAAAGTGGACTGGGAATATTAACATTCTTTACGCTGGTGTCCTTAAACTGATTCCAGTTTTCGACTTTGAAAAGTGATATAAATCGAAGATTATAAATTCCGATGTAACTGAAGACTTAACACACTACACTGCAAAAGCAGAAGCTGTACCCTAATGCACCACGAAGTAGTTCTTTAAACATTCATCGCTTTTTGGACGAAGGGTTGAAACACCTCCCGCCAGGTTGCTCACGTTTTTGAATCCGTGTTCGTTCATCATCATCACGGCACGTGGACTGCGCACACTGTGACTGCAGTACACCAGGATCTCGCGATCTTTATATTTCTCCAACTCGCCAAGACGTTTTTCCAGTTCATCGATGTTGATGTTAATCGCATTTTTGAAGTGACCGTATGTGTTGCCCCAGTCAGTATCCTTGAACTCTCCCACACTGCGCACATCCAACAGCACTACGGTGGGATTCGCGTTGATACGCTCACAAAATTCAGCAGCCGAAAGGTTCTTAAACTGCAGCGCGGTTTTGAGCACCAGCTTCATGTGACAATCGGGGCAAATGCCAGGCTTATCATGAATCACCTTGTCGCACGCATTGTTGCAAGGCGGACATAGGTATTCTGTAAGCTGAGCTATCGCGGTAACGCTAATAAATAAAAGCGGTAGGAGGAGGAGTTTCATGAAGGTATATACGGAAAGTAAGGGAAGTAAAGTTTCGTAATGTTTCATTCTTGACAGAATCCTTCTCAAGGATCTGTACTCTCGCAGATCGAAACAGTTTAAATATAAAACGTTAGCATTGAGATTTACAAAAAATAATTCCTGCCAACGAAATAAGGACCAAACTTCATTCAAAAATGTTTTTGAATGAAGTTTGCTTTCGGATAGACACGAGGACGGTGAATATCGAACGAAATAAAAAAAGCGTCCCGTCCCACTCGCGAGTGGGACGGGACGCAAAGTTGTATTGATCCGAGTGTTGATGTTAAATTTCGAAAGGCTGTCTTGCCATTACACGAATTCAATTATTTCCGGTCCATTCCTGTTCGCTCCAGCATCCACCCCGGATATTCAATTGGCAGCTTGCTCAAACTATCAAGCTTTGCCAATTCGTCTGCACTAAACTTCACATCAACGGCTTTCAGATTATCGTGCAGCTGTTCGAGCTTGTTGGCACCGATGATGACGGTGCTTACCACGGGCTGATGTAACAACCATGCCAATGCCAACTGGGCTACCGTTGTTTTTTTCACTTTCGCCATCGGCTCAAGTGCATCGATGATATCGAAGGCGAGGTCTTTTTTGAGTGGAGGGAAATCGAAACTTTCATTTCTTCTTCCTTCTTCGCCCGTAGCGTTGCGTTTGTATTTGCCGCTGAGGAATCCTCCGGCCAGCGGGCTCCATACCATGAGGCCTACTTTCTGATCCTGAAGTAACGGAACGATTTCGCGTTCCAGATCGCGACCTGCCAGGGTGTAGTACGCCTGCAGCGACACAAACTTTTCGAGGTGATTGAAGTGTGCATAGGCCAACGCCTTCATCAATTGCCATGCGGCCATGTTGCTGGCTCCGATGTAGCGCACCTTGCCGCTACGCACGAGATCATCAAAGGCACGCAACGTTTCTTCCAGTGGCGTGAGCGGATCATAGCTGTGCATCTGGTACAAGTCGATGTGATCGGTCTTTAGTCGTTTCAGACTTTCTTCTGTCTGGTGAATAATATGTTTGCGTGTGAGACCTTTGTCGTTAGGGCCTGCACCCATGGTGCCGCGCACTTTCGTGGCCAGAATAATATCGTACCGGTTAACGCCCAGGTTGTGTAAGGCTTGTCCTGTGATCTCTTCCGACCAGCCTTCTGAATAAACATTCGCAGTGTCAATAAAATTAATGCCGGCATCGATGGATTGTTTTACCAGTTGGTCTGCCATCTCCTGTCCCTGGCTGCCGATCACTTTAAAAAATCCTTTTCCGCCAAAGGTCATGGTGCCCAGGCACAGTTCGGATACTTTTAGCCCGGTGTTTCCTAATAGGTTGTACTTCATACTTCTTGTTTTTTAGTCTTTTAAAAAATGTGATAGCAAAATTAGCGATGAGGGCAACAGGAAGACTGCAACAATCAAAGTAAAAAGTATAAAAATCAAAGGATCACTTTCGAAGCGACAAAGGTGTAAGGCCCGTATTCTTTTTAAAGAAGTTGTTGAAATAATTCGGGTATTCGAAGCCTAGACAGTAGGCCACTTCAGCGATCGACATATCGGTATGCCGGAGCAAGGCTTTTGCTTCGGTAATGATGCGTTCGGCAATGTGCATGGTAGTGGATTTGCCGGTGATCTCGCGCACGGCATGGTTCAGGTGGTTAACGTGCACCGAAAGGTATTCGGCATAATCGCTGGCTTTTTTCAACTTCAGTGCATGCTGAGCCGAGTCGATAGGGAACTGACGTTCGAGCAATTCCAGAAAGAGATTGGCAATCCGGTCTGTTGCTGTGTGATAGTGAATTGCGCTCAAAGCCGGTTCCATTTTCATTCCCTCATGGATGATGAGGTTGAGGTAATTGCGCACCAGTTCGTGGCGGTATACATAGGAGGAATTGAGTTCACACAATATCTTTTCATACAGATCAGAAATGTGATGCAGTTGTTCCGGCTGAAGAAGGAAAACCGGATTGCTGCCGATTTTAAATAACGGTGACTCTTGTAAGGATTCCGTTCGCCCATTGGCTTTCAGATATTCTTCTGTGAAGATGCACATGTAGGCACCACTCAGGTCAGTGCTTTCGAAGGAGTAGGGCACACGGGGATTGGAGAAAATCAATGCCGGTTGCATTAGTTCGATGGAGCGATTGGCGTACTCAATTTTTCCCGTGCCGATCGTTACCCAGATCTTGTAATAATCGCGCCTGCTGTAGGGCAGCATTTTGTTGCCCCCACTTTCAAATTTGTGGGCTCGCACCTGGTTCTCCGGGCGGGCAGAGGGTGATGTAATTTCTTGGATGGAGGCAGGTAAATCGTATGAGGCCATGAGGTATAAGGTATGGAAATCAAAGAACGGGTAAAGGAGCATTGAAGTTCCATCGTTCGTGGTCTTTGTTCGCAGCAGGATATTTTTCTGCCGGAAAATGAAATTGGTTTGGATTGTTTTGCTGCATAATGGAATGATAAGTTTGAACTCTTAACTTATTATGGAGAAAGATTTTAGAAAGCAACGCTGAAGGTTATTGAGTTCAGTTTGTTTCGGTCTGTAAGACACAGATCGAGTGAAAGAAGTCTCCCGCCTCGGGGACTAGATTACAACTTTATCAGTATAATACTTTTTCATGAATGATACGCTCGTTCCTAATTAAGCGAAACCTTTCGGAACTGGTTTGGACTCACACCAACTTCTTTCTTAAACAATCGTGAAAAGTAAGGAAGGTTTTCAAAACCCAATGCATAGGCAACTTCTGAAACATTTTGATGGTGTACTTTTAACAAATTCTTGGCTTCCGATATAAGATAAATATGAATCAAATCCATAGCGGTTTTACCGGTTTCTTGTTTCAGCATGTCGCTGAGATACCGGGGCGAGAGATTTAACTGCGATGCCATGTCCGTAACGGAAGGAAGACCTTTGTCGCGGAGATTCGGGTTTTCGAAATAGTCTCTGAGCAGATCGTTGAACTTCGAAACCATTCTACCCGACAATTCATTTCGATTAATGAACTGACGTCTATAAAAACGTTGAGAATATTTAAGAAAGGAATCAATGTGGCCGAGTATGATTTCGCGGCTGTACTCATCCTGGTTATTTTGTATTTCCAGTTTAATCTTGTCCGCTATGTCCCTGATTATTTCCTCTTCCTTTGGCGAAAGAAACAACGCTTCGGAAATTTCATATTCAAAATATCCATACTTCCTGATTTCGGCATGCAACGCATGACCGTTTAGAAAATCTTCATGAACGAAAAGAAGGAACCCTTCTGTTTCTAACAGTACCTCTCTGATTTCAATTACTTGTCTTGGCTTCATAAACGATAAGCTGCCATGGTCATGATCGTATTTTGTACGACCATACATCACCACACCGGATTTCATTTTCTTAAAACCGAACATATAGAAATCAGTGGTGAATTCTCCATACCCCAGAGAGCATGCACTTGTCTGATTGCAACTAATAATACTGATCTGCGGATTTTCCGGTGCCGGAAACCCGTTGGCCTGATGAAGTTCGCTGATGGTTTTGTAGTGATTCATAGTATGACAGGAGTACAGCCTCTGACTCCGCAAGAGAACCAAAGGCTGTACGATTAACCCGTTTCGTTTAAAATAAGTTTGTTTTATTTTCCATGCGCTTTGTCGGCCACTTCCCGCCAGCTATCCCAGGTTTCAAGTCGGGCTGTTGTTACTTGCTTAACCCATGGAAGTGCTATTTTTCCAAGAAACAGACGAAGCGGAGGATTAGGGGAATCGATCAGTTTTAGAATCGCTTCGGGTGTTGCTTCCGGATTTCCGAAGATATCGTCCGTCAATCCTGCCTGGAAATCGGATCTCACTTTTTCATATTCCTTCATGGGTGTTGTTGCCACGGCAGAGGCGCCCGCCCAGTCCGTTGAAAATCCGTTGGGTTCAACCAGCGTAACCTTTATTCCGAAAGCGGCTACTTCTGATGCCAGTGTTTCGCTTAGTCCTTCTACGGCAAACTTCGATGCGTTGTAAATACCCAGAACCGGTAAGGTAACAATACCGAGTACACTGGATACTTGCACGATGTGACCATGACCCTGCGCTCGCATGAAAGGTAGTACTGCTTGTGAAGCCCACAACAATCCAAACACATTGGTTTCGATTTGATCGCGTGCTTCTTTTTCGGTTGTTTCTTCAATGGTGCCGAACAGGCCGTAGCCAGCATTGTTGATAAGCACATCGATAACACCAAAGTGATTCTTCGCTTTCTTTACGGCTGCGAATACTTTCTCGCGATTGTTCACATCCAACTTGATTGGAAGAATAGAATCCCCGAACTCTTCCACCAGATCGTTTAGCGTTTCAAGGTTACGTGCAGTAGCCGCTACCTTGTCACCCCGTTTTAAGAATGCTTTCGCCCAGATTTTTCCGAACCCCCTGGAGGCTCCGGTAATTAAAATTGTCTTTCCCATACTGTATTGTCTTTTTTATTTGTTGACGATACAAAACTAGGTTCGACCTATGCCTGCGGACTTATCCTAAACTCCAGACTTTTGACACATTTCTACGTGCGGATGTTCTTTCGTTGTTGTGTGCTAATAAAGAGTATCTGGAAGAATTGAGAATGGGAAAGAGGTATTACGGATCAGGCAATGGGTGGCCACTCCATCACTCACACCCCGCGCGCGTGACAGTTTACCGGGAAAGATGTTTGACGCTTTAGACTCGGTTAGCCGTAACTCCGCTAAAGCGCGTTGGATAATTTACGAGCGTATACTACTTTCATTTTGTGTTCTTGTCTAATTCACGATAGGATAGTACTTTCAGTGTGTTATAAATCGTTGTGCAGAACTGTCCCCCTCTTGAGGGGGCTAGGGGTAGGCACACTCTAAACACACCCACACGCTACCATACCCCAAACCGTTAACCCAACCATCCCGTTATGCAAGCGGAAAAAACCAATCGCTACCTCTACAACACTAATCTTCAACCGTTCGCCAATGCATTGCGTAAACGTATGACCAAGGCCGAAGCGTGTTTATGAAAGTACGCCCTTCGAGCAAGCATGCGCAAAGGTTATGGCTTCAGAAGACAAAGACCTGTACTCAATTTTATAGCCGACTTCATGTGTAAAGAATTTAAGCTCGTCATTGAAGTGGATGGCATCACCCATACATGGCCAGAGACCATTACGAAAGACAAACGAAAAGATGAGAAGCTGAAGGCAGCAGGATTTTACATCCTTCGTTTTGATGATGATGACGTACTTCAAA
>DAIQPD010000202.1:0-7478 GCA_036787535.1 Chryseolinea sp. | reverse complement strand
TGGAATTTTGATGGCACACGATCCTTTGCACCATTACTTTGGAGTTGGATATCGTCAGGATAATTTAAAGGAGGGTAATTACACTTTCACTAACGTAGTAATACTCATTACCTACCTGATTCTAATGGGTGCAATTGTCTTTCTAAAATGGGTATTGGAAACTACTGAAGAGAAAAACATTAAACTTATTGATGATTTAAACAACAATAACGAAATACTCGTAGAAAAGAATGCTGAAATAGAAGCTCAGAGTGCGGAGATTATGGCGCAAAGTGACAATCTTCATGCAAGCCAGACTAAATTAATTCAAGCCTATCGGGTTATCAATGAACAAAAAGGAGTTCTTGTTGATGAAAATAAAAATCTCGAATCCGAATTAATTCAAAAAAACAAAGACCTTGTTGAAACGAATACAGAACTTATAAAACACAACAACGAGCTTCGTCAGTTTTCATATACAGTATCTCACAATTTACGAGGGCCAGTAGCCAGTTTACTTGGATTGATTGCATTGATTGATTCAAAAAAGTTTAATGAAAATGATGCCGTTATCTTCAACTATATTTCAACTTCAACCGAACGTCTCGATAATATCATTCAGGATCTAAGCAAGATCATCGATATCCGTCACGAAATTTTTCAGATACGACAAAAAATTGATTTACATCACGAAATAGAAGAAGTAACGCAACTGCTTAAAAAAGATATTGAAACGCATAACGTTTCAATAGGGGTGAATATTGAAAAGGGAACTGCAACCTATTCCATTAAACCCATGCTGCATAGCATTCTTTATAATCTGATAAGCAATGCTATAAAATATCGTTCAAACGAAAGAAGCCCGGTTATTGAAATCAATGCGTACGAAGATTCTCAGTTCTATTTTCTTAAAGTAAAAGATAATGGTATGGGCATTGATTTAAAAAAGCATAGCGAGAATTTATTCAAGCTGTATAAACGATTTCATTTCCACACAGAAGGTAAGGGGTTGGGATTATACTTAGTAAAGCTTCAGGCTGAATCCCTTGGAGGTTCAGTGGAGGTTGAAAGCGAAATGAATCGATATACCAAATTTACTGTTCGTATTGCAAAGACTGAAAATGTTGAACGTCAATCGCTTCATAAAGAAAAATATGCGGAAATATTTTTTGACGCTCAACTCAATTGTACCGGTGTGGTCTGGAATGGGCCGGTTACAAGTGAGCAGTATCGCGCTGTATTCCAAAAGTGCCTTGATTTTGTTAAGATCTATAACACACCAAATTACATAGCCGATATTTCACATCAGGGTCCAATCAGTAAGGAAGACCAAGAATGGATGTTTCAAAGTATTTTACCCGATGCAACCCGAAATGGTATGAGAAGAATTGCAGCCATTCGGCCAGATGTTTCTGATCCAATTGTTCAGGAATATTTGAAAGGTATTAATCAAAGTCTAATAAAACTAGGCGCACGGCAGGAGTTCTTTCCTACCATGAAAGATGCCATGGATTGGATCCAACATGAAAATGAAATTGTCACTTACGAAATGAATTATAACCATGCTGGATCAACTCATTGAACTTGATAAGAAGATTTTATTATTCTTTAACAGCTACCATACACCATGGCTCGATCCTATTGTGCTCTTCTCAACGGAAACTCTGGCCTGGCTACCACTTTATATATTCCTGCTTTATCTTGTTATTAAAGAGTACAAAAAAGAAAGTTGGATTATACTATTGGGAATTGTACTTACGATTTTACTGGCTGATCAAATTACAGCAAGTCTGATGAAACCCTATTTTGAGCGACTCCGACCTTCAAATGAACCAAGCCTTCAAGGTCTTGTTCATTTGGTTGAAGGATACAAAGGCGGAAAATATGGCTTTGCTTCAAGTCATGCTGCCAATACATTTGGTCTCTCTACATTTTTCTTTCTTCTTTTCAGATCAACAAAAAAGTGGATTAGTTGGTTATTTCTATGGGCAGCTTTAATGACATACACTCGAATCTATCTTGGTGTGCATTATCCGGGTGATATTCTGGTGGGTGGAATGATTGGTGTACTTGCTGGAATCACCGGTTTTAAATTTCAGAAGTGGCTAATGGAATATGTAGCAAAAAGAAAAACTCCTCCAGCAACAGGCTGAAGGAGCTCATACTTTATTCAATGGTCTTATTTTCCTCCGAAAAGATTTGCAAGCACGTCACCAATACCTCCGGATTTTCCACCTGCTACCTTGCCAATAATACTACCAACATCTAAAGATTGATTGCCTGAAAAGCTGCGCATCATGTTTTGAAGATCAAAGTCGTTGTCGCTTGGATCATTAGTTTTCGTTACGAACTGATTCATGACCTGAGGTAATAAGTTTGCCGCGATGCCTTGGGCTACTTGAGGAGAGACTCCAAATTTTTGCGCGAAACTTCCTGCCACCTGGTTTATCATATTTGAAACCATTGGATTATTGGCCAGTGAACTCGCACTTTGTCCTTTGAACATGGATACTACCTGTTGCATATTACCTTGTGCAACCTGTCCTTGTAAGCCATTAAAAATATGAGATGCTACCTCTTTCACGGCAGCATTGTTAAACTGATTTGGAATTGCCTGGTTCTTCACAATGGCATCACCGGCATTTTGTTCAACAAGTTTTAATAATTGATCAAGCATAATCAGGGAGGGTTAAGTTGTAGGTATGAAGCTACAGAATCTTCTGTATCAAATTACGAAGATTACTTATTTAATAACCGCTTAACATACTTACCAATGATATCAAACTCCAGATTTACTAAATGTCCAGGTTTTAAAATCTGAAAACTGGTGTGTTCAAATGTATACGGTATTATCGCCACAGAAAACTGGTTACTATACGAATTAAAACAAGTCAGGCTAACACCATTAACGCAAATTGATCCTTTCTCTACGGTAACATTTTCGTGCACTGCATCATATTCAAAATCGAAAATCCAGCTTCCATCCATTTCGGTGATTGATTTTACGATACCGGTTTGATCGACATGACCTTGCACAATGTGTCCATCAAAGCGACCATCAGCAATCATACATCGCTCTAGATTAACTAAATCCCCCTCTTTCAAACCTCCAAGATTAGACTTCTTTAACGTTTCATCAATTGCCGTAACCCAATGATTGCCACCTTCGACTTTCGTAACCGTTAGACAAACTCCGTCATGGGAAATACTTTGGTCGATTTTTAGCTCACTGCTAATGGGGCTTTCGAACAAAAAATGTTTGTTACTTCCATCCGATTCAATTCGCTTAACGCGACCTAATGCTTCTATTATTCCTGTAAACATGCTCGAAATTACACTGAAATCAGCGATTTAAAAATATTTTGGTTCATTTTATAAACTAGTTTACTTTTATTGCGTTACGCTACAATGACAATAAATCATCATCCCTTAATCAATTAAGAATATGAACCTTGAATCTGAAAAATTCACTCCTGAACAAAGCTTAGACGTCATTACATCGATGATTAATCAAGCGAAGGGAAACATGCAAAGAAGTAGTTTTTACTTCCTACTATGGGGTTGGACCATCGTTATCGCCAATCTTGGTGTGTATGTACTCCTCAAATTTACTTCTGTTGAAAACCCATTCTTAATGTTTGCTCTAACTATTCCTGCAGGTATCATCGCTATTATTTATGGAGTCCGAAATAGTAAAGTGGTAATTGTTAAAACACATCTCGACAATGTAAGTAAATGGATCTGGCTTGGATACGGAATAAACTGTTTCATTTTCGTGATAGTCGGTAAATTCATCAACTGGCAAATCAATCCTATTATCATTACCATGTGCGCAATGCCTACTTTTTTATCGGGCGTTGTGTTGCGCTTTAAACCATTGATGTTTGGAGGTATTGTATTCTGGATATTAGGTATTGTCTCTTTCCTGGCTCCTGTTGAAATTCAATTTCTATTGGCAGCTGTTGCGGTAGCTTTCGGCTACCTGATCCCCGGGTATTTATTAAAAAAATCGGAAGGATAATGTTCAACGATCTTGATCCATTACTACACTCCCAACTTAGGCTGGGTATCATGTCGCTTCTCATGAGTTTGGAATCTGCTGAATTCACTTTTCTGAAAGAGAAAACAAATTCAACGGCTGGTAATTTAAGTGTACAACTCGACAAACTTTCTGAAGCCGGATACATACTTGTTGAGAAATCCTTCAAAGGAAAAAAACCATTGACCACTTGTAAAATCAGCAAGAAGGGAATAAAAGCATTTGAAGACTACATCAATACACTTAAGCAATACATTAACACTCCTAAATAGAATAAAATGAAAACACTAAAATTAATTGGTTTGATATTGATCTTATCAAGCTCAGCAGAGTCTCAGGATCTCTCAAAAATTTGTCGCGAGCAAATGAATGTACTTTCCTTTATGGCAGGAAAATGGAAAGGTGAAGCAACGGTAACGCAACAAGGAGGTGTTACGATTCAGGTAGCGCAAGAAGAGAATATTGAATACAAACTGGATAGCTTGATTCTTCAATTAGAGGGCACAGGTAGAAGGAAAGATGACTTAACCAAAATATCATTCCATGCATTGGCTTACCTTAATTATAACGCATCTAAGAAGAGCTTTGAAATGAAATCATTCTTAATGGATGGAAAGCAAACTGATGCCTTCTTTAAGGTTGTTGAAAAGAATAAATACGACTGGGGCTTTGATGTGCCCGGAGGAAAAATTCTTTATCATATTACGATTGATCCGGTTGCAAAGAAATGGAATGAAAAAGGATCATTCTCACCCGATGGAAATCAATGGTATCCATTTTTCGAAATGAATCTGACAAAGCAACCGTAACCTAAACAACTTATGGATTACGTTTTCAAATTGATTTGAAAACGTAATCCTATACCATATCCTAAATTCCGGATGGAACAATCTTTCTGGAATTACCTTTTGAATCGTAGACAATAATTTCCTTAACATTTTTTGGTATTCTCATTCTTCTCGTAGACTGAGATAAATATCCTGATCCATAGCTAAACTCTACTCTTTGTTTTCGTCCGTCAGAATAAATCAGTTCCGCCCAACTGTCGAGTGATTCAGGTCGGAGCTCAAATTCGCCTGAAGGTGCAATTGCTTTAAATACCTTTACACTATCAAGATTTTGGGTGGCAATAAAAATATCTGCTTTTGGAGTTGCTAATTTGGCAAATCCCTTTGCATCCCCAGGAACATAAAAACCATTTTCAGCAGATGTGGAGACACTAAATTCACCTTTTCCATTTCCTAGTAAAAGCAAGCCAGTAAAAGCATCGTAGCGACCGGCAAAGACTTCGTTACCAAAGTCATTACCTACCATAAGAATATCAAGCGTACCATCCTTGTTAAAATCATCTGCGATCATTCCATTAATCGGTGAAATCTGTACGGGCTGTGGTAAAGCCTTTATTTTAAATTTTCCGTTACCTAAGTTTTCAATATAGCTTGATTCAACGTAATTCACTTCAAGAATTAACGCATCACTGGTTTCTTCCTTGCTTAGCATATTTTCAAGCGTTGATTTACCATACTGTTTATATCCTGAAAACTGTTTTCTAAACCTTGGGCTTTGGCCATTCAATTCATCCCAAAAATGAATTGGGTATAATTTCTTCGAATCATTACTCAAAGATTCTTTGATATAACATGCCATTATCGCATCGATACTCTTGTTATTATCAAAGTCTTTTGCATAAATCTTTAAAGGATAATTCTCCGAAATCTGATAGGGATTGTTCAATCCAAGATTACCAGCTATATAATCAATATCTCCATCCTGATCAAAATCGCCAGAGGTAATACTGTTCCACCATCCTAAATAGTTTTCTAATCCAGTATTCTCCACTTTACTAAAATGTCCTTCCTTATTGACGAAGAAATTAATCTGCATAAACTCTCCCACAACAATAATATCCGGTTTCCCATCATTGTTAAAATCACTGAACAATGCATCGGTTACCATTCCGATGGTACTGAATTCTGGGCAAATCGATTCGATCACATTTGTGAATTTACCTTTATCGTTTCTTAGGATATAACTATTGGGAGGAAGTGGATAGCTTCCTGGAACAACTCTTCCTCCAACAAAAAGATCAAGATCACCATCAGCATCAAAATCAGCAGCCCTAACACAAGATCCGCTGGACGTAATGGTTGGTAATGCTGTCTCATCTAAGCTAAAGCCTGCCTGACCATTATTAACATAGAGTCTATCTTGATAATATTTCGATCCAGGTTCTTGCTCAATACTTCCACTCACTATGTAAAGATCCAAGTCATTATCATTATCCGCATCGAAGAGTAACAAGCCTTCATCTTCTTCCACTTTTACGCTTCCAGTATACTTCCGTGATTGTAAAAAACTGCCATCATTCTCTTGAACAAAAAATGATGTCGGAAATCCGGAAGATCCTCCAATAACAATATCTTCTAACTGATCATTGTTAATATCTCCAACGCTAATCCCTGGTCCGAACTGGGTAAATTTATGAGGCAAAGTGCGTTGAATATTATAGTCTATCCTATCTTCCTCATCGTGCTTGAAAAGTAAGTTTATGTCTTTCGAAATTTCATGCAGTAATTTTACAGGTAAAGTTGAGGTGTTGATTTTTTTAACAAATTTTGAAGGATCATACTCAAGTGAAAGTACCTGATCTGAAGTTAAATTCAAAAATCTCTGTTCATTGCCATCTTGCCAAACCACTTTAATTGAATCAACTTTACTCACTGAACCAAGTCCGAAATGTAAAATGCTTTCTACAGAGGAAAGATATCCATGCACCGTTTGGTGCTCGATGTATTGCATTTTTCCACTATCATAGTAGAGACTAACCTTTGCCCCCAAAGCCTCTTTGTTTTTTGGAGAGCCCTTTAACTTAAGTCTAATATAGTGGCTCGATACCTTTTCTTTAGAGTATAGTCTATTCTCATAGACAAATGCTTTATCATTTATATTATTCACAATGTAATCGAGATCTCCATCATTGTCTAAATCAGCAAAAGCAGCACCGTTCGAGAAAGAGGGAGTCATAAATCCCCAATCTTTGGTAACGTCATTAAAGACAAGTCCGCCACTATTCTTGTAAGCGTAATTTGGAATTTTAACTACCGGAACAGAATCCAACAACATTGTATTCGACATATACCTTCCAACATCTGTTCTGTATTTTACAAAGTCTTTATCTGTAATGTCTTTAGGGAAACCATTCGTTATAACAAGGTCTTTCAGTCCGTCATTATCAAAATCAGCAAACAATGCTGACCAACTCCATTCTGTTTGAAATACACCCGATAGCTGGCCAACCTCGCTAAATTTAATTCCTGAATTCAATCCATTGTTAACATGCAACATATTGCGCATGTATTGATGTTCGTAGTTAAATCTTGAATTGTTGATGTAGGTCAAATAACTCTTGTCATTTATAGAAGTTTTCTTTCTTTCATTTGTTTCAGGTAACATGTCCATT
>DAIQPD010000201.1:0-7511 GCA_036787535.1 Chryseolinea sp. | reverse complement strand
AGCACTACACATTTTAAACAACGATTCTGTCCAACTTATAGGGGGTTAGTACACTCTGACTGGGGAGAACTTCTTAGTGCGTGGGACAGCGGACATGATGATAAACTAAAGTGCAGTCAATGCGACAAGGAATTACCAATTACTGAGTACAACTTCAGACCTAGTTGGGGATTTGGAGAATTTGGACTAACGTTCTGGAATTGGCAAAGTTTGACATCTAGATTCCTGGACGACTTAAAGAAAATTGTAGGCGAAGACATAAAAGTAATTTATGGTAAGCGGTGAAAATGGGCAGGGCACAACGCCTAGCTATAATGCATATGCTGTAATCTAGGTTCTTAACGTGTGTGCTATTAAATTTCGGTAGCAACCCCGCGAGGCGCGGGGCAGGCAGTGGGACAAAGATGTAGGTATTTAAACGCATACGTCTTATAGCTAGGCGCTGGCAGCAAGCCATGATATTTTCCGCAGACAGTTTGACCGATAACATTGAAGACTCATTTCTGCTAGACAGTTATTAACTTGGACACATGAATATTTTGAGAAACATCCTATCAGTGATCTTAGGCTACGCGACTTTTGTAATTAGCGCAGTTCTTCTATTTCAATTATCAGGAATTGGCCCACATGCAGACCCTGCAACCGCTTTCATCATGTTGACAGTCGCCTATGGACTAATATTTTCATTTATCGGTGGACTTTTGACTCAGCTAATTTCACGAACAGGAAAATTGACAATCAATTATGTACTCGCAGGAATTATTGCTGGGTTTGCAACTTTCTCGTTGTTCAAGACGACCGGAAATCATTACTCACAAATAGCCGCAATATTTTTATTTGCACCATCATCAATACTTGGTGGACTAATTTATCTTAAAAAAATAAGGAAGTAATAATGAATTTTGTTTTACGCGTACAGCCTATTCGCGCTGGACAAGCGTTCATTCCGAAGAGAACATCGACTTGACCAAAAAAAAAGGACTTTGCAGACGACTTTCTACATCGACATAGATTTACCATACATGGAGAACTTAGAAAGCAAAGACAGACTTACCATTCCGTCACGGTGGACGAAATGGTCAGCCGGCAACAAAGTGTATGCGCAATTTAAATTTGATTAATAATTTATGGTAAATTTAAACTGCGGATACACAAACGCTGTAGCTTGTGAAAGAAAAGACATTGGTATAAAAGGAATAATGGTAGCCTCAAAAACAATGGCATTAACAGCAATCGATTTATTTACAAATCCTGAATTAATAAAAAAGGCGAAAGAAGAATTTAAACGATCAAAAGGGGATTACCAGTATAAAGCGTTACTTGGCGATAGAAAGCCAGCACTGAATTACAGAGATTAATTAGCTGACATCAACTTTTAATATGGACTCGATTAACAATCGACAAAGATTCATTCAAATACATCAGACAGTATAAACATAAACATTAGCATCGTATAATAAAAAAACTAACAACCATACTCGTAATTATATCTGGACTTACTAGTCATTGTTTCGCGCAGACGGAACTGGCAAAGACGATTGACAAACAAGTTGAACAAATAAATTCAGACAAAGGACTTACTAAAAAACAGTATGACGCCAATAAGGTATATAACCAGACTTTTGACGGTGGCGGACAGATAAACGTTTACCTAAAAGAAGGGCAATTAGTTAAAATTGAGGAGACCATTGGACATTCTTACGGACTGTTGACTACTATTATCTATTTGAAAAATGGTCAGCCAATAAAACTTATCGACCGGGAACAAAATTATAAAGTTAAGGACGATCAATCAGGATTAGATTATTCAAAACTAAATCAGGTCTTTGAGGCATCTATCTACATTTTCAACTGGGACAAGGGCGATTCAGAAATGATCAAAAAAGGAGAACGTAAATTCAGTGAGGGTACTTGTTCAAATTTTGAGTATGAACCTTTGGTTGACCGGGTTAAAAAATTAGTAACAAGTAATTAAACGGTGCCAACTAAGAACTTTCTATAAGTCATACAAAGCAATCTTCTCTTCAACCACACCTTTTTTTTGCGATGGTTGAAAAGAAAAATACATTGCAATACCGTATACTATTTCCCTCCCGGAGGGCAATTTCTCTGTAAGTATTCTGTATATAAAGTTGAGAGATGTTCGAATGTACCCTCTCCCTCTGAAATACTATGCGTTCGATTTGGATAGGCCATAAACTGAAATTGTTTATTGTGCTTAACCAATTCATTCACTAACATTTCGGCATTGTTGTAGTGAACATTGTCATCGCCTGTGCCATGAATGTAAAGCAGATTACCTTTCAGATTTTTAGCATAGGTAATGGGCGAACCTGCTTTAATATCCTGCATGCTTTCCTCTGGCAAACCCATGTAGCGCTCCTGGTAAATATTATCATAGGTAAGTTGATTGGCGACCGCGGCTACAGCAATACCTGTTTTATAAATTTCCGGAAACTGAAACATCAAATTTAAAGTCGCAGAGCCTCCACCACTCCATCCCCAAACTGCAATCCGATCAGCATCAACAAACGGCCACTTTAAGACTTCCTTCGCGGCCATAGCCTGATCGCGGATATTGGTAACACCGATTTTGCGATAAACAGACTTTCTCCATTCCCTGCCTTTAGGCGCTGGCGTACCTCTGTTGTCAATCGACATATAGATGTAACCATCTTCGCGCATATCACCCTTGTACATAAAGTTGTTGGCGGTTCCGAATTGATCGTGAACATTTGCACCCCATGGTTCGGTGTAAACAAAAAACACCACCGGATATTTTTTTGATGGATCAAAGTTTTTAGGCTTCACCATCCATCCGTCCATTTCAACTCCTTCTTCGGTTTTCACTTTGAAGAATTCAACACTCTTCTCTCCTTCTGCCGCAGCAATTTTTGATTTAATGCTTTCCTTTTCATTAACTGCCTTGTTGGTAGCAAGCGCTATTAATTCATTCATTGGTTTGGTGTAACTATTCGAGAAACTATGTTGAGCATATTTTCCATCTGCTGAAATACTGTAACCATGTGTACCGGAAAGCTCCTCTGGCGAAACCAACTCTAACTTACCTTTGCCATCTAGCTTTGTTTTGTAAAGGTATTTTTGTGTTGCGTTGGTTGGCGATGCAAGGAAGTAAACGTAATTGTTTTTCTCATCCACTAAGCGAATATCCATCACATCATAATTACCTTTTGTAATGCATACTTCCTTCACTCCTGCTTTGTCGTTGGTAATGCGATACAAATGTCTCCAACCATCTTTCTCACTCATCCACAAAAATTCTTTTCCTTTATTAATAAACGTGAACTTATGTCTGAAATCAATAGCATAAACATTTTCCCAGGGTGTGTACACATCAATCCAGGCTTGATCCTTCTCACTAAATACCAAACTTGCCGCTCCTGTTAACGGGTTACAGGAGTAAATCTTACTTTCATTCTGATGACGATTGATCTGTTGTACAAAAATCTCATTTACATTTAACCACTCCATACGCGGTAAGTAATTCTGATGCGCCTCACCAGGAATATTCAACCAAACGGTTTTACTCGTTGCAATATCGATTACACCTATCTTCACAGGAGAAGGAGGCTGTCCAATAGTAGGGTATTCAACGGGTATAATCTGAGAATACACTGAATCCGTATTGTTGATCATATAAAAATCACGGATCTTATTGGCGTCTGAATTCCAAAATGAAATCAGCTTGCTGTCAGGGCTCCATTGAAATCCATCGCGACAAGCAAACTCCTCTTCATATACCCAATCGAATGTACCGTTGATTAATTTGCGATTGCCATTAGTAGTTAATGCCTTGATTTCATTAGTAGATAGATCTTCCACATAAACATTATAATTACTTGTATAGGCTACCTTACTATTGTCGGGAGAAAACTTAGCAAACATTAACGATGATTCAGGTAATGAACTGCCTAACTTTTTTAATGCTTTGGTTTTTAAATTCAACACCCAATAATCACCACGTGTATCTAGTCGCCATACTTTTTTGGTGTTGGTGTAAATCAGTAATAAGTTTTGATCTTCTGAAAAAGCGTAATTCCGCAAACGCAAACTTTTTGATTGTCCTTCAGGCGTTAGCATGGCTTTCGTTGCCACAACAGTTTTTGAATTGGCGGGCAATGCATACTGCACCAATTCATCGCCTTCCACTTTAAAATAGTTACTACCTTCTTTTGCCCAACGTAGTCCACCTTGTTGTGCATTGACAACAGACGCAGAAAGCAAAATGAGAACAAAAAGAAATTGCGGTATTCGCTTGATCAGATTCATAAAAATGGAGGTTAATGTCTGGCGTTAAATATACTGGAAGTCCTTAAGATTCAATTTCGAATCGAGGATAAATTTTCTTTGGCTGAAACAAAATAGCCACGAATGCACGAATAAATTCACTTTCGTGTATTCGTGGCCAAATAATAAATTATTCTTTGTGTAGCTTGGCGCCTTAGAGTTTTCGTGGCAACACTTAAGTATTTTAATACCTATGCAGGATCGTTTTGTTCAAACTGAAAATGCCATACTTCATTATACCGTTGTAGGCACAGGAAACAAAACGCTTTTATTGTTTCATGGATTTGGTCAGGATAATGAAGTATTTCAACCTCTGGCGCAGGCTCTTTCTTCTACCTATACCCTTTACATTTTCGATCTTTATTTCCATGGCAAAAGTAAATGGGCCAATGATGAGCAACCGCTGGAGAAAGTGGAGTGGAAAAAGATCATGAATACCTTTCTATCACAAAATACAATTGATGCGTTTTTCGTTGGCGGGTTTAGTCTGGGTGGAAAATTTGCCATGGCCACAGCAGAAGCATTTCCCGAAAAAACAAAAGCACTTTTTCTGATTGCACCCGATGGAATCAAAACGAGTTTTTGGTACAGCATTGCTACCTATCCGTTTCTGTTCCGGAAATTATTCAAGAGCATGATTACAAACCCGGGCACATTCAACGCATTAGCCAATGTAATTCAATCGATAGGTTTGGTTGATAAAGGTCTCATTCGGTTTGCAGAACATCAAATGAACACACAGGAAAAACGAAATCAGGTATATTATTCCTGGGTTGTTTTCAGGCGAATGACTTTTGATCTGAGCAAACTGGCAAAACTCCTGAACGACCATCACATTCCAGTAACCATGGTGACGGGTCGATACGACAAAGTAATTCTGACCAGAAACATGAATCACTTTTTAGAAAAGTTAGCCAATCCGCATATAGCTGTGTTGGACTCTGGACACAACTCATTATTAAATGAACTAAAGTTACCCGAACTATTTTTGTCTAAAATCCAAAATGATAAGCAACACTAAATGCTATGGGCAAAGGTTCAGTTACAGTATAACCGTTATTTTTTAAAGATTTAATATCATACTGAAACTTTGATGGGCGAAGAGGAAGTATTAACTCGAAGTTCCAAAAGTTACTACTGCCTCTTGATTTCAATTCAACGCCAGCACTGAAAGAAGGACCATAGTAAATTTTATTAGACTCATTTCCACCTTCAACTTTAATCACCCCATTGTATCCATACATAGCTCCAAGAGTAGGGCAAACACTTTTTGTAGGAATAAATCGATAGGTTGCTCCAGCATTAAATCCTAATCCAATCAAGTTATAACCAAGAGATCCAAAGAAACCAAATTTCTGAACAGGTAGAAAAGTAAACTTTGCACCAATACCTCCATAATCAATACCCAAGCCTACTCCAATATTTTGTCTGGAATATTCTTGAGCGAGTGTAAAATTGGGGATGGTTAAGAATCCCAATAAGACAACGAGTTTATACATTTTCTTCATGAGAGATAATTTTAGTACGGCTGAAATTAGACATCTGCCTTTTTTAGTACAAACTCTTTGCATTTATTGCCCCAAAAGTGTTATAAAAAGATCAATCCATTGTACTTTTGCGCATCCTTTAATTAGTATCCTCTCCATGATTTTATTCTTCCGTTCAAAAGCCAACATTGTTTACGCAATTGGCATGGAACAGCCTTTTCAAAATTCTGAAATACAGCAACTTAAGTGGCTTCTGGGCGATGCCGATCCTGTGGTTGAAAAGCAGCTTACCGGGTTCTTTATAGGACCCCGAAAAGAAATGATTACACCCTGGAGCACTAATGCGGTGGAGATCACCCAAACCATGGGTATAAAAGGTATTAGCCGAATAGAAGAATTTAAGGAGGTGGCGAATGCAGAAGTAAAGCATGATCGGATGCTTGAACTGTTATATCAAACCTTAGATCAGGATCTTTTTACGATTCATCACATCCCGGAGCCGATCATTGAAATCGATGACATTGCCAGCTACAGTAAGAAAGAAGGATTAGCACTTGCCACAGAAGAAATTGAATACCTTAATAATGTAAGCAAAGAACTCGGTCGCAAACTGACCGATAGTGAAGTGTTCGGCTTCTCACAAGTAAACTCGGAGCACTGCCGTCATAAAATTTTTAACGGTACTTTCATTATTGATGATCAGCAAAAGGAATACACACTTTTTCAACTGATCAAACAAACATCGAAGGCGAATCCAAACTTTATTGTTTCAGCTTACAAAGACAATGTGGCCTTTATAAAAGGTCCGCGTGTTGAGCAGTTCGCTCCTACCCGTCAGGATGTTCCGGATTACTTTGCTGTGACTGATTACGATTCCGTGATCTCTTTGAAAGCAGAAACGCATAATTTTCCAACGACAGTTGAACCCTTCAATGGTGCCGCAACCGGATCGGGTGGAGAGATTCGCGATAGATTAGCAGGAGGTAAAGGATCATTGCCATTGGCAGGTACCGCTGTTTATATGACGTCTTATCCACGCTTAGAAAACGGAAGACCGTGGGAGAAAAAGTTTGAAGCACGTAAGTGGCTTTATCAATCACCGGCAGAAATTCTCATCAAAGCATCGGATGGTGCGAGTGACTTTGGAAATAAATTTGGGCAACCGTTAATCAACGGAAGTTTACTCACTTTCGAATACATTGGTGAAAAAAAATATGGCTTCGATAAGGTAATCATGCAGGCCGGAGGTATCGGCTTTGGAAAAGAGAAAGACAGCAAGAAAGATCCTTTACAAAAAGGAGATAAAATTGTTTTGCTTGGTGGCGATAACTATCGCATTGGTATGGGCGGTGGAGCAGTTTCTTCTGTTGCCACAGGAGAATATGGAAATGCTATTGAGCTTAATGCCATTCAGCGTTCTAATCCTGAAATGCAAAAGCGCGTGATGAATGCTATTCGAGCAATGGTAGAAGATGAGCAAAATCCAATTGCATTAATTCACGATCATGGTGCTGGCGGACATTTAAATTGCTTCTCTGAATTATTGGAGGAAACAGGAGGTGAAATTCATATTGATAAACTTCCTGTGGGTGACCCTACCCTATCGGATAAAGAAATAATCAGCAACGAATCGCAAGAGCGTATCGGTATTGCGATGCACGGAAAACACCTTGACAAATTAGTGAAGGTGGCAGAACGTGAACGTGCTCCAATCTA
>DAIQPD010000025.1:0-33460 GCA_036787535.1 Chryseolinea sp. | reverse complement strand
ACCATTGTTTCCGACAAGCCGCCAATGAGCACGTTGCAGGTTCTTTGTCAAGGGTGCCGATTCCAAAATCAAAATGAATAAAACATCGGCACTTGTCTCGCCCTTGACAAAGTACCTGCAACGGGACTACCTTTTGCTTGGCGGGACAATGGCTAGGTGATAATCTGAGATCGCGATTGTTGTCGCAGCTTAACCTATCCTGTTTAGTAGGCTTCCTTTGAAAAATATATCTCCATTCCCCTGAATTTCATCCACCGAACTCCGCCAACGTTAAGCTTTGTCAAATTTTTCATGATGTCAGCGACCTCTTGCTGCATTACCGTGTTATCAGATATCTTCCGAAATAAGAGTTCTTCGGTTTCGTCTGAGAGCCAGTGAATAGCCTTCCCCTTACGGGCATTAAGCATAGCTTCAATTTTTATTGTTTCCAAGGCAGATGTTTTGTCCAGAACATAGCGGGACATCAGTTTATCAAAGTTGGATGTTTTCATATTACATATCCTCCAACCATATACTCTCAAAAGTGTGCGTTTCCCCTACCCTCCGTGTCGACTTTATTTTCAAAACATCGTCTCGATAATTTCCTTGTTGATGACGGCACCGGCAAAACCACCTCCGGCCACCGCCAGGGAAACTGAGCGCATCATGCTTGTGTTATCTCCGGCGGCATAGATTCCTGGGACATTAGTACGGTGGAATGCATCAACCTTAAGCAGATTTTGCTCGTTGACCTCGCAGCCAAGTTCTTGAGGAATTGTACAGTGCTGCACGAGTGCAGGACGTGCGTAAATAGCATTTACCTTTATGTCTTTACCTCCTTTTAAAGAAATAGAGTTTACATAGCCATTCTTGTGGTTGATCTTTTCAAGTATTGTTTCTTCAACACGGATGTTATGCGATTCAATCTTTCGCCATTGCTCAGAAGTTAATGTTGACATTCCGTTAGTGAAAACTACCAGATCCTTTGTCCAGTGATGAATCAATCGTGCTAATTCAAAAGCAAAATCACCGTTAGCAATGATCCCGGTAGGCTTATTTCTCACTTCGTAACCATGACAGTAAGGACAATGCAACACCGAAATGCCCCAACATTCGGAAAAACCATCAATAGCAGGCATGATATCTTTTACTCCCGTGGCAAATAATAATTTCTCTGCATGGAAACTTTGTCCGCTTTTCAGGTTGATCTGAAATTTATTTCCAACTCGCTCACCTGAAACAGCAAGCCCTTCGGTAAAACGAACGGTTGAATATTTCAATACCTGCTCTTTCGCCTTTTGTGCAATTATCGCGGGCACTTCGCCATCGTGCGTAATAAAATTATGGGAGTGTGGTGTCTGTCGGTTACACGGTTTGCCGCTGTCAATAATTAATACCCGCCTTATTGAACGCCCCAAGGCCATTGCAGCAGACAGACCCGCATAGCTGCCCCCTATTATAATAACATCATATTCCTTTTCCATATTCACATAGATTCTTTTATGGATGCAAGATAAAAAGGTAAACTATATTTGCAACATTGTTGCACTAATAACTATGTTGCCGAGTTCACTCAAGAATTGAACGTAGTAACATGATTGAAATAATTTATAGATAAAAAATAGTGGGAGTGTAACTTGAAACTACCAAGAATTCTCCCACTATTAGTCGGACAGACCTACACCGACATCTTTCTTCCCTTTGACTTCTTCCCTTCAGGTTCTTCCGATTTTTCGTTCTTCTCCGTTTTTTGTTTCTGTTCGGAGGTTTCATCCTTGTGTTCCTTCACGCCCTGAAATTGCTTCTTCATAGCGGAATCATACACAATCACATTCCGGTCTTTCGGATTCGCTTCCAGAAACATTTTCTCTTCCTTACCATCACGCTGAAAAGTGACTGCATGAAGGTTTCCCTTCTCAAGACTCTTCATTACGGTTGCTTTTTGATCAGGATCGGCCAATTCCTTGATAGGGTGCTTTCCTAAACTTTTCTCCAAATCAAATCCGTAGGCTGTATGATAGCGGTTCAATTTGTGATTGTCATTATCATCCTTCTCTTTGAAGTTGATCTGAAGCCATGCTTGATACGGATTGTCCTCTCGATCCATTAGTTTCTTATTCACCGCTCGGCCATCCAGCATGTTATAGGCTTCTTTCGCAGTTACGCCATTGCCTTTGTTGATATAGAAGGTCTGAGATTTTTCTTTCTCCGAATCTTCGTTCTTCAGGGTTGCCTGATACTTATTCACAAAGTACATATCACCCTGCTTGGATTTGGAGAAATCAATCTGGTAGTCCACGACCTCCTTCTTTTCTCCCTTCGAAAACTCTCCCTGGAATGGAAGTTGAAATTGTTCCTTTCCGGCTTTCATGTTCTTTTCCAGTTCGGCATTCAGCTTATCGCCAAAGCCGAGGTAGAAAAGACGCTCTTTCAAAAATTCTGAATTTTGTTCGTTCATGATTGACAAAGTTTTAATGTCTTACGTCAAAAGATTCTATTACTTACACCCCTTTTACTCCGAAGGCACGGGGCTGGCATGTACAATCGTCCGGTTCTTGATCAACAGTTTCAAGTGCCTTCCTCCCCTTTTCTCCATCCACTCAATGGCAAGCAATTTGGCATCCGGAATGGTAAATTTTCCAAGGGCAATGACTACATCTTCCGTGCTTTTGCCTTTCACCTCATGTGTATTTCCATACTGATAAAGCGGTACTTCTGAAACTTCCTGTGAAGCGGTGCGCTTCACGCTTTGCTTGTCCTTTACATAGAAGCGTAATACATCAGTATGAAAAGGAATGTTTGAGTTGTTGGCTATCGTCAAGTGATAGAACATGACATTGCCCTGAATGTATATTCCCTGAAGGGATAGCTTCATGCCGCTATGAGAAGTTCGCTTCTTGAGAACCTTTGGAGGTGACCCAAAAATATTCTCAGCATAATACTGCATTTCAGCAGACGTCAGTTCCGTTTGAAAGAGCAGTCGAGCATTATTGCTTTCCGTTTCACTGCTTTCATTAACCTGAATGGTAAACACCTTAGGTTTATCTGCATAGCTCACCATAAAGTGATGCAGCTTTCCATCGGCTGTGATCACTGTAAGGTTCGTCTCTTTGAAGTTTGTTCTCCCGGCTTTGAGTTGAAGAACGTTGTTCACGCCTTTTGCTTTTTGCGCAAGGAGGTCCCGGCTTCCACGATCCACTGAAGTGATGCTGGAAGGAAAGACAATGCTCGATGTTTTGTTGAATGTAACTTCAACAAACTTTGATTCAGGGGGAGGTTGGCCATGTGCAGTAAAGGCGGCCAGAACGAAATACCCACCCAACAGAATCCTGGTGTAAAGATTTTTTAAGAAGTATAGCATAATTAAAAATTTAAGTTTTGAAATACAGTTGTGATAATTGCTTACCACAACTGTCAATGTTTCACTTACCAAAAGAGATCTCCCAATCCCCCCATCATCAATAGCTTGACGTATATCTTAATGAAGAATGAGGTGATGGATACTAGCATTATTGTGAGTTTCATAACTTTTGTTGTTTACGTTTTACAATTACTTTTACCTTTTTATAGGTTTCCTTAAAAGGGACGATTCCCCTATCCAATTACAGCAGCAACAGCAGGAGTAATACCGGCCATGCGTGCGCGAACAGAGTTCCCAGAAATAGCAGCAACATAGTTGTGATGTTTAATGGTGTTAATTAAAATTTGAATACCTCCTTGGAGAGACTAACACTTGCAGCGAGTAGCTACTTCTTTTACCTGCAAGCGTAAATGAGTTCCGGAACTCGTTCTGTCTAGCGATTCACAGGAGAAGCAGTGACAGCTGCTGTGCTTTCCTTTTCAATTCGGGGCTGACTGTTCGCATCTTTCAGCATTAACAGAAGAATCCCCCAGAAAATAATTCTTGCGATCAATCGCATAACATGAGTTGTTTTAATTGTTTATAAAAAATTGATTTAACTATAAAACCGACTGGTTTTGGTCTTTCAGCAATACCTGGTATCCAGCCTTCACTGTTACTTTGATCAGTTTAGCTTTCTTTGCGAATAAACCTTTCGCTGCCTCAATACCTGCCGTAGCAGCCTGCACACCGAGCGAATTGTCCATGGAGTACAACTGTACATCCTGTATCGATTGACTCGATGCTTGCTTGGCAGCATCACGCGTGATCGCACCGGGTATGTAAATACCTTCCATGCCATCCAGATCAAAGACTGAAAGTGAAACCGGCAATAAGGAGTTTGCATCACGGATTGACGTGATCGCAATGGTTAACCTTTCTCCGCTGATAGCACACGTGCCAAATACAAACTGATCCTTCTCGACCAGTTGGCCGTTGATGTAAACATCCGACAGCAAGCGTAACTTTACAGTAGATCCGGCCACTACTACTTGCGTATCGTGGATGACAGCTTCAATAGCATTCGCACTTTCTTCATTGACAAGCTCTTCATCTGCCAGTCCATAAAATCCATTCTGTGCGGACTCGATTGTATGTGAGCGACTGCGGTGTACACTATCTGGTAGTATACTTCTGCCTAACGATCTTTGATATTCCCCAAGTGTTGAGATGTTGTCATCCGTCACTACAGCTTCCACCGGGAAGACCAGCTGCTTGTGCTGGCTGCTTTTCTCTCGAACTTTTTCACGCACACGCTCCGGGTGTTGAACATCGAGAATCTTATCGAGCATACTCTCGATTTGTTGCATCTCCGGATCATTAGTGTCGGTGCCAGCCATGATCTGCATCATCTTCTCTAGCCGATCCACATCTTCTGTATTTGGTGTACCCGATGCAGGAATCAAACTACCTTCAGAGGAAGTAGTCTTTGCAACCACAGGTTGATCAGGCTGACTAATCTGCCGCGTTAGCTGTTCCAGTTTCTGATTGATCAGGGCTTCATGCTGGTCCATCTGTGCATACTTGTCTTTGCTTCCAAGCGATGTATTGAGTTTGTCCTCTGGCTTGGGGATGGTATCCGATGAGACGCTTCCGGTTAGCGTACTGACGACATAGTACGGATCATTTCTTCGCGCTTCCTCGTACTTGAGAGAATCACGTTTGGCCTGTTCGTAGAGTTCAAACTTATTCCATAGCTCATCCTCTTTATCGAAATGTGCTCCGGGTAACTCCATGTTTAGCCCGGATTTAATTTCTTGTGCCTGCACTTGTGTACCCTGGCCACCGCCAAGTGCCCAGAAGATCATAGTGATGAATGGTAACACGAGCAAAGGCAAGACCATGTAGAATCTTCTTTGCTGCAAGAATTTCTGTGAATGCGGTTTCATGTAAATAGTATTTAGAAGTTATTATTAAGTATTGAGAATAAGATGAAGTGTTTGCCTACTGCTTATACAGACCGATGAGAAAGTCGATACTGTCGAGCAACCCTTCGCGACCGCGCAACAACTCTTCGTAGGTTGGTCTGTCAAATTTGTAGAGGCTATCCAGTGTTGATTTGAATTGCATTAACATCGTCAAATCTTCCTGCGCGATGACGGGCTCATGTGTTTCGGGAGGAACAATGGTGATTGTTGTCTTCATTCCTTCCGGGATGGTGAACGAACCCGACTCAGAATTTAGAAATGGCCGGAAGATTAACCTAAGGCTGATACCTCCCATAAGTATTCCAAAAAACAGCAGTGAAAGTTTCTTTTGTTGTGATGACAGTTTCTCACTTTGCCTGCTAAGAAAAGTAGCGAGGTAGCGTTTAAGCCGATCGATCTTCTCAGACAACTTTTGTTTTGTTGAATCTTTTTCAGCACTACTTGTTTTCGAATTATCGTTTGAAGTTGATTTCATAGTGATTGTGTTTTAGCGGTTTATTGTTTTGATGTCTTTGTTTTCAAGGGTATTCCAGCGTTCGATCAGAAACCCGTGCGAATTATTATCAGACCGCGCAACGTTGCGTAAGTATCCTTCTGTGATCAGGCTTCGCATCACAATGGATGTTGCCCGGATGATCCGCTGTTTAGAATAGTAGCGGAAGTAGTACGGGTAGTTGTCGAGATTCAGGGAGATACTATCCACTTCAATATCCTGACTGATATTCCCTGAGATGATATTAGAATAGTACCTGCTTTCTTTTAAGTTATCGTATTGCCGTTTTGCTGAAACATCGGCCAGGTACAGGGCCTTAGAGACATGAGCCTGTATCATCTTATCGTCTGGGTCGAGTGTAAAGAAGTAATGATGAAACATCTTTACGTGGTCCCGCGCTTCCACGGGGATGTTGTCCTTCCGTTCGGCAGAATAGGCTTCCAGTGCTTTCGCATTGGAGAGAATATAAATCCTTTCCTGCGTTTGTGTGATGAGCTGAAAACTCTTGTACACCGTATAGCAACAAATGAAAGCGCACGCCACGATGAGCGCCAGTGAAAACAACCGAATGTGTTTAAAGGCTGTATCAATATTTTTAAGTTGCTGGAACATGCTGTTTATTTTTTACCAGAAAGTTTATCGTGCATGTATCCACCTGAGGCATCTTTGTCATTGGCACTACCCGATGAGCTTGCTTTCGTTTCTGAAGAAGATGATGACTTGAATAACCCACCAGCCATCGTAGCACCTGCCACCGTCATGGATGTTGCCGAACGTGCTGAGCCCGTGAACACATTGGTTGCTTTGTGTAAGAGTATGTTTCCGCCTCCGGCATGGACGATGTAGTTAGCAACAGCGGGCACGGTAAAATATCCGATGATACCAATGATCAGGAAAATGATATAGCCTGTATCCGAAGCACTAAAGAACGTGTCGCCATACATCTCGATTTGTTCAATGTCGATGCGCAGCATGTTCTCTTGTATTTTAGCAATGATGCTTCCGAAGATGTTGGCTACAGGAAGCCACAGGAATACATTGATGTATCGAGCAATCCATACGGTCAACGTGTTTTGTAAGCCATCAAAAACAGACAGCCCAAATACCAAAGGTCCCAGGATAGCAAGGACAACGAGATAGAATGTTCGAAGTGTATTGATGCAGAGTGCGGCTGATTCATAGAGGATATGGAGTACTTCAGACATCCATTGCTTGATAGCATTCTTGATTCCATAAGCTGTTTTAGCCATTAGGAATTTAATTCCATTACTCAACAGATGAGGATCTTCATCTTCCCCTTCCGGATACGTGTAGCGATACCACTTACCATGTGTTCCTTCGTCACCATATAATTGCCATGTGGTGGTTTTCTTTATCGCTTCTTCCTTTTGTTGCAATAGATAAGCAATCGCGTTATTGGAATTCCTCATCATCGCAGCGGTTCCTGTTACCGTTGGCATTAATACACCGTTCATTATAGCGATCACATAAGGAAAAAGAAGGATGGCAAGCCCCAATGCAAAAGGCCGCAGCAAGGGATAAAAGTCAATCGGTTCAGCGTTGGCAATACTGCGCCACACCCGCGAACCGATATACCAAAGTGCGGCAAATCCCGCGATGCCTCTCCCCACTCCGATGAGTTGATTGCAGAGTGGCAGCATGTCAGTGTATAGCTCATCGAGTACACTTTGCAGACTGTGTATTTCACCCGCGAAAGTCTGTGCTTGAGAAAATATTGGAAAAACGATTCCTGCGACCATCACCAGGACGGCCTTAATTATTCTTGATTTCATAAAATATCTTAAGGTGTAACTTCATAAAGCTTCTGTAACGTTTCCACATCGTGGTTCTCCCGTGCACGTTGCATAGCCAGCATCTGTGTGCTGCTGTTGAACACCTTCAGGAATACGAGCTTGTTTTCCATATCGAGATAAATCCGGTCGATGGCCTGCAAGCGTTCTTCATCGCTCATGCGGAGTTTAGTTGCTGTCACGATCATGAGCAACTCATCGAGGTTACGCAGGCTTTGCTTGAACAAGTAGCCATACACATTTTCCAGATATTTGATCTCGCGCACGGTCAGGTTCGGATCATTCTTGAATCGATTGAATGCCCGCTTGTACTCTTTCACCAAATACTGCTGGTATTGGATGATGTAAGGAATGCGTTTGTAATTTCTTACCGATGGATTCACAGCAAAGAGTCCGTCCAGAAACACCTGGTGCAGGTTGAAGTTTCCTTCTGCTATGTCTTTGATCGTGTTGTATCCTTTGGTGAGTATCTTGTATCCTTTGTACATGTTGTCCAGAATTTCTTCAAGCTGTTGCAACTTTTCGTAGTTAAGAATGAGTTGCACGGCTTCCTGTGACTGGGCAATAGTTCGCATTGGAAAACTGAGGCCAACCAGCAGACTAAGAAGTGTTATTACTTTTTTCATGATTATACTCTTTAAACTGAACTATATCTCTGCGTATAAATTCTTCGAAACCTTTATCTGGTTCTTTTCTTTTGCCCGTTCAAGGGAAAGTAATCGTGTACTGCTGATGAAGTCCTGCGTGAAGGCATACTTATCCTGCAAGTCATCATGCACTTTATCAAGGCGAAGCAAACGTTCATCATCTTTCATTTCAGCTTCACCAGCCGTGGTGATGACCGTCAGCTCATCTATCGAGGCGTCACACTCCTTTAACATGTTCTGATAGACATCTTCGATATAGTGGACTTCATCGGAAGTGAGATTGGCGTCCTTACGACAGTCGTCTAAAAATTTCCGAAAGTATGAGGTGATACTGTGCTGATACACAAGAACCTCTTTGACCTTGGGGAAATTCTTCACCACCGGACTTACCTGCTTTAAAGAGTACAAATAATCTTTGTCGAGGTTGAAGGTTCCGTTCTTGATCTCGCCAATGGTCGTAAGTCCTTTGTCAACAATCTTATATCCTTTCTTCAGATATTCGAGATACACTTTCAGTGCAGCGATCTGCTGAATCAAATATTTTCGTTGAGTTTTCTTTTGCCGGAGCCACTCGTTGGCGTTAGGAGTCTGTGCTTGCGTTCCCAGGCTGAGTAAAACAAGCGATATAACGATGTATCTTTTCATTGCTCAATTTTTGTTTATAGTCCATACAGTTTTTTCACGCGATCAATTTCGTACTGCGTCTTTGCCCGGTTCAAACTGATCTGGTAGGTGTTCATGTTGAATTCGAGCAGGTCGATAAAGTTCTGTTCGATCCGGTCTCCGGCTTGCGTGATAATGGCCAGCCGCTGTGCATCGGTCATCTGTGTTTTGAATGAATTGATGACCAGTAGTATTTGATCCAGATTTCGAACACTTTCATTCAGGATGCCTGTGTACACCCGGTACATATAATCAACCTCTGCCTCCGTAAAGTTTTTATCTTGCCGGACGAGGTTCCAGGCCCTCTTGTATTCATCTACAATGCGAATCTGTTTGTCCATGATCTGCCGGATGCGTTGATAGGCCGCCAGTGTATTCTTTACTTTCCAGAGTTCATCGTAATACTGCTGATATAGCTTCCGGTGCTTCTCTGTCCACTCCGCGATCTCGGTAAGTTTGAGTTCAGAGAGTTTATTTTCCAAAACTTTCTGCGCGTTTTGCAACCAGATCGTTTTGTTCTGTAGCCGTTGAATCATCAGGTCAACGGCCTTGATTACTTTCTTTACGGCCTCCTTGATGATCTTGGCAATGGCAATCACTGCCCCATGCGCTTCTTGCTCCGGTGGCGTTACCGTAAGAAACACTGTGGTGAGGAGCATGATGAGTATTGTTTTTCTAATGCGTTCCATGATTCAAACATTTTAAATCCCTTTACCTAATCGGATGTCATTGGCGAGGGCTGCGATTCCTTTCCTGATATCGCCCCATTTCTTGGTATACGCCTGCACTTTAATTTTCTCGGATTCCTCGGTGGTATAGGCCAGGTATTCTTCCAGTGATACTTCAGTTGCATATACTTTCGAGAGTACACCGCCCAGGCTAATAAACACCTCCTTATATTTTCGTGAAGGATCATTGCTCTTGTTGATGGAGAGTACCAGCGCTTTTTCTTTTTCGGTCAGTCCTAACAATTCCTGTATCTGATCGAACTTGTTCTGATACTTGCTTTGATCAAGAAGTATTTTACAATCGGAGTTGTTGATAATCGCCTGTTTGACAATGGGTGAACTGATGATATCTTCAACCTCCTGGGTGACAACAATCGCTTCCCCGTAAAACTTGCGAACCGTCTTGAACAGGTATTTGATGTACTCGGCCATGCCTTCCTTGGCAATGGCTTTCCAAGCTTCCTCAATGAGAATCATTTTGCGTATGCCTTTCAGCTTGCGCATTTTGGAGATGAACACCTCCATGATGATGATGGTCACAACCGGAAACAGAATCGGGTGATCCTTGATGTTGTCAAGTTCAAAGACTATGAAACGTTCGCGAAGCAGGTCGAGATTCTCAGAAGCGTTCAGCAAGTAGTCGAACTCACCACCCTTGTAATACGGGCGAAGCACATACAGAAAATTCTCTGCATCGAAGTCTTTCTCCTTTACCTTATCAGCTTTCAGTATCGACACAAATTCGTCCCGCAGAAATTCATAGTATGTATTAAAGCATGGGAACAGTTTTTGATCTTTTCCCAATTTCTCATAATACAATTGTAGCGATATTGAAAGGGCTACATACTCGGAGCGGTTAAAGGTTTCATCATCCTTTTTCCAAAGCGCGAGTAATAATGTCTTGATACTTTCTTTCTTCTCGGTATCCAGCGTATCACCGGCACTGATGTAAAAGGGATTGAATTTGATCGGGTTTGACTCATCGTAGGTGAAATAATATCCATTCACCAAATCACACAGTCCTTTGTAGGAATGGCCTACGTCCACAAGCACGATATGTGTGCCTTGTTCATAATATGATCGGACCATGTGATTGGTGAAGAATGACTTTCCCGATCCGGATGGACCAAGAATAAATTTGTTACGATTGGTGCAGATGCCCCGCTTCACGGGTTCATCTGAAATATCGACATGCACTGGTTTACCCGTAAGCCGGTCACCCAGGCGAATCCCAACCGGACTTAATGAAGAACGATACGAAGTTTCAAGATTGAGAAAGCACGTAGCTTGCTCAACGAATGTATCGAAGGTATCATTAAGCGGAAAGTCGGCTTCATTGCCGGGAATGCCTGCCCAAAATATTTGAGGTGCGCCATCAGACTCCTGTTTGGCTACTGAATCCATTTGTGCAAGAGCTGAAGACACCTGTGTCTTCAGCTCTTGCAACTCCGACTTATTATCCGTCCAAAGCATGACATTGAAATGCGCCTTCACCGGCTGACGTTGCTGACCAATGGCTTCATTGAGAAAATCATTGGTAGCATCGCGGCTAATGGCATTCTCGCGTGAATAAGTTGACAGGGATTGCAGCCTCAGTCTTTTGCTTTCCAGATGTTTGATAGTCTTGTTCACATCTTCGATGAAGACATACTGATTGTAGATATGATTACAGGAAAGTAGTTGCCCGATCGGTGAAGCAAAGCCTACACTGAACTTGGTTTTATCAGTCGAGTATTTATCGTAGTTGATGCGTGACCCGCAGAGCGTGGGCAGGTCTTCAACATCTGACAGGGCATAGACCTGGCAGTACTGATCTCCAATCTTAAGTCCATCTTTGAAATGAATATCTTTGATCATTGGAGTATCGGTTTCAGACAAAAGAAAACAGTACCGCTCCAGTAGCCCGGCTTGCTGTGCAGAACCAACCAAAGCATCATTACCGATGCGTTTCAGTTTTACAAATCCACTGTCACCAAGTATTCGCTCAAACTGACCTGCGCTATCGAGGAACTCCTGCATACGTTGCGGGTTGATTGCTTCGGATGGCACGACACTGCTCCGGATCAGGTTAGAGAACATCGAACTGGAGAGTTTCCTGTCCGCTGGTTTCTGCGTCAATATGATATAACAGCGATGATCGAGGTACGGCCTTTCATTGAAGAAGCGCTCACTTGACCTTGTTAAAAATGATAAGTCTGTATTTTCAAAATCAGCTTTGTGCTTTTGTGCAAAGAACCAATCCTGTTTATGAAAGACCGAGTTTTTCGGAAGTACGCGGATGGCTTTGATCAATATCTGATGAAAGGCTTCGTAGTCCTGATCGGAAAGCGTAAATAGTTCCGGCAATGCTGCTTCAAAGGCAAGGCTTACATCGCCTTGCTTGGAGAGAATACAATCGTGCTCTACTTTGTACACCGGAAATGTTTTGAACAATGGAATAGCTTGTGACATGATGTAGTTGATTAAAATTCCTTTGAAGTGCGTTCTTCACAAAGACCGAGAAAGATTGTTCTCGACCGGCATGCGAGATATTCCGGAATGTTACGTCTGGCAAGTTTCTTCAGCAGTCCATGCTGGCCGTAGGTATCACTCAACCTATAGATACCCATGAAGAGTAAAGTGCCGAGTACAAGAATCAGTCCCAGGCATACAAACATATTTATGCCACTGATGTAGAGCACTGCGAAAATTACCAGCAGCACAATCAAACCGATACCGAGGTAGCCAATGTACTGTGCTTTCAGTCCTTTGAATTCGATGGGCTTATTAATGCCCTTGTTGATTTTATAAACACTATTCATAGCCTACGTGATTTTATTACTGATTACATTTTACGTCCACGTCTCTTTCGCTCTTTTACTGGTTCTGTCTTTTCACTCAAATCCTTTTTGCCTTTAATGGATTTGGAAGGAACTCTACTTTCAAAAAACTCGTCATCACCCTTCATGATCTGCCGATCCCACATCTCTTCGAGTTTCTCAAACTCCCGGTCATCATCAGTGAAGTGTTCACTTCTTTTTGGTTTATCTTGTGTATTCATACAGATAAGATTTTCTTATACACCGAAGAATGATTTGAGCACAGTGGCAACCACCACAAGGAAGATGCAACTGCCAAACCATGCGGCTGCCACACGACCTGTGTCCGGATCACCACCGTTCCATTTCTGATATACTTTCACCGCTCCAATCAATCCGAGTACAGCACCAATGGCATACATGAGATTTGTGCCTGTATCGAAATAACTTCGCACGCGGGTGTTTGCTTCGTTGATACCAGCATTGCCGTCTTGTGCGTAAGCATAGAGGCAGGTAAGGCAATAGACAGCCACGGCAAGACCGAGTGCCTTGGCCTTTTTAACTATTGAATAGATTTTTGTCTTCATAAGGGTTTTGTGTTTTTAATGGATGAACTATTTCTTTGAAGGCAGTTCGTCTTCCCACCAGGAGTTTATTTCCGATAGCGACAGATCGAATGCAAATTGATTGCGGGCTGCATCGATGATAAACAGATTGATAGCATCCCGATAAGTGGTCGTTCTCAAATGAGGATAGCGAAGCAAAAGGGTTCGAAAAAGTGATTCACCCTCTGCCTTATCTGACTTGCACTCTGCCATGAGTTGTGAGAGTGTTTTGACTTCCTGAAGCAGGTCAGATACACTACTGATGAGCAGATGATCGCTTGTCGATGATAAAACTTCGGGTGAAGTCACTGTTTCGGGAACCTCATCATCTGAGGCTACATTAATTTCTTCTGCAGGGCTAACCGTTGCGCGAACTGCCTGTAAAGATTCCTGTTGAATATTTCCCATCACAGAATGGGATGATGCCGTAACTTTTGTTGACTGAGGTGACACAACAGGTTGTTGTCCCCGTGTCTTAGCCCACTGTATAATTTCCTGGTGGTAGAGCAGAAGTGCAGTGATGCCATAGTAGCCACCAATCACTACTACTATAGTTGTTAAAAATATTTCCCAGGTGATAGAACTGAACATAAGCCTTCGTGTTTGATTTCGAAGGCTAAGGTGTGAGTGATTAAAATCCCGTATTCACAATTCTGGCAGAATACGGAACGATTTATTTTTTTAATATCTCATTTCGATAACGTGCATTCAATAATAGCCAAACTTTAAATGCGACTATCGCACTGCATTAAGAATGATGGGTCTGATTAAGTCAATACCTGTTGGATAGAATTGTGATCTTTTGCAATTGTTCCATGTGAATCTTTTGAGAGAAAATAAAACTATAACAGTTATAAATTCCTTTACAAAAATCAAAAGGCGAGAACTTCTGGATTGTTAAAAAGGGCTTTCCGTTTTTGCACATTCCCTTGTTCTTCGTGCAATTGTTCGATTTCTTGTTCTGTTTGCTTTTTCCTGCTCTCATGCCGTGACAAGGTAGACTGATTTGATCTTATCATATCTTCTTTAGTAGTAGCAATATGAGCCTCTAATTCAGTTATCAGCTTTGAAAAATCAACTTTTGGGTTCATACCGGTAATCCTTAACTGCAATTTTCGCTTGTTCTGATCATAGTCTTTCTTATTCATCAGAAATATGATGTCGTTCCGATTTATAAATATACCATCGAAAGGATTCGGTAATTTCTGCAGAACTGGTTTTAGGATGCTCGTCTCAATTTCTATTCTCCGTACAAAAACAATTGATTCCCTAAACATCCAAAAAAGTGAGATGTCTCTATGAATGACGACATACTCCTGACCTAGAATTTTTCGTATGGATGTAGGTCTGAGTAAGGAGTATACTTTAGTATATATGGTTTTATCACGTTGCTCCGCCAGAAAATTGGTTTTCACTGAATTGACCTCACTCTTAAATTTCACCTCTAAGTAGCCTGGAACGAACTTCGTCCATTCAATTGGCATGGCCTTGCCTTCTTCCCAGCAGGTAATTAAAGATGAAGCGACCCGATGAATATCGAGTTCTGTTTTAGCTTCTTCAGCAATTAGCCGAGTTATTTTCAGGATAGATTCATCAATGCCAGATATGGCGTTTAGTTTGTCGTCTATAGCGATTTGCAAGGTTTGAATTTCAGAGTCGTACTCTTTGTTGCGTTCATTTCTAAGTAGCTCCTTCATCTGCCGGTCACTCTCTTTGCTGAGTTGATCCATTTCAGCCTCGATTTTTTCTTCAATTTGTTTCTTTTCACCGAGGCTGTCATAGTAGTAAACCATCTTTTTGTTATGGTTAAACGTAAGACTGCTGAAAGTGATAGTTTCTGACTTAATGCTATCGGTTATTGTGAAACCATCTTTTTCATACTTAGAATAGTGGCATTTCAAAACAAGATCGTTTTTTGCTTTCGATAGTTCATAACACTCCTGATCAAAGACAAATGCGTTTTCATTATTGTTGCAGAACACATCGCTGTGTGCCAGTTCTCTATTAGTGTATTCAGGGTAGAACTTATCAAATACCCATAGCAAGAAGTAGCCAAGTCTGCGGTAGAAAATAGTCCGGCCTACAATCTCACTTAGCCATGTCGTGGAAAGTTGCAGTTCAAGCGAGAAGTGAATGTTATTAAATACACCATTGATGTCTGGCTTTCTCCATTCACGCTTGTGCTCACCATCATCACAATCAGAAATGCTGATTACCTTTTCGAGTTTTAAATCAGTGACTGCCTGGTTACGATTGAGGCTCTGCAGGATCAATTCCTTGTATTCCTTGTGTTTGCGACCCTCTTTGGCACCATTGTACTTTCTTGCATTAAGACGCTCTATGGAAACAGAGACGCCTGAATAATAAACACATTCTTCTATGCCAGGGTATTTAAAATGTTTAAAGTGATGACTACGTTCGATGGTCGCTGGTAACCACACGGGTTGCTGGCAGTAACCACAGACAAAAGGAGGAGCCTCACCAAGCTTATGAGCCTGGTAGCATTGACTTCGAAGACGGTTGATCTCATTCTGAGATCGTTCGAGAATTTCTTCTGAAGTCCAATATCGCCCTTCGCTGTCCCGTACTTCCTGGATGCTGTATTGCCGCTTCATGGGAGGCTCAATTTATCAAAAACCTTGAGCTTTATTGAATAACTTGTGTCAGAAAATAAATCCAAGATGGAAATCAAATGACAGCGGACGAATATCAAAGACATCAGGAAGAGGAGGCAAAATGGTATGCGCATTTTACCGACAAGAAGTCTTCCAAAAAAGACGAAATTCAGAAAAGGTTTTTTAGCGGATTCGCTGAAAAGCGCACCGCAACCATGGATGAGTTATTTAATGATCTGAAGAAACGAGACCTCAGATCGATGATTCTAATAGGCAGCGCTTATATTGAAGAACTGTGCAAGGAGTGTTTTCTATCCACGCTAACAGAAGACTCAAGGAGCAAATTTGCCGACACATTTAATACGAACATAACGTTCAGTTTTGCATCGAACATTCTTTATGCACAAGACTACATTTCAAAGGATGTCATCTCACTGATCGACCTCCTAAGGAAGGTCAGAAATGACCTGGCTCACAATGCAGTATTAACTGCAGACCATCGTAAATCCATCGATAGCCGCATAGAGAAATTAAAAGAACTAACCAGTGGCAGGTTGTTTACAAGATTTGGGGAAGACGTAAAACAAATGGACCTGCAACAGGCAACGTGTTTTATGCTCATCGAACAACTCTGTTACAGTCTTATTTCTTTAAGCATGTGGGTTTTGCCTACGCAAAGACTTGCTAAGATGATATACCAAAATGAGTATCCCTTTATGCGGGTGCTGATTTTAATAGACAACTTCAATCCTGGAACTACTGAGCCTTTGTTTGAAAAAAAGTATGCAATTTAAATCTTGTGTAATTGAATAGTCGTGAAATAGTGCCTACACATCATTGCGAATCGATCAAATCCTTTATTTGCTTCCTTAGTAAATCAATGAAATTGGTGGTACCGCTTTTCCGGATCCGTATCTCCGAAAACACCCTTGAATAGTTTCCCAAATCAACTGCGAACATCTCCTCAAAACAGTCAACGATCTGTTTTACATCCGTCTTCCCATAATTGAAAACACCGGCAGCATGAAGCGCATAGATCAATTCAACAAGGGCAACTTTTTGAGTTGTCCATTGAAGTGGGTTATGGGGAGAATCTTTTGGATTACTCTCTACCTTGCGGATCGCGCTAAGAACAAATTCTTTTACCAATTCATGGGCAAGTATTTTAGCCAGCTTTACGTCATATAAGGTGGAGAATGTTTCGTCAGTACCTACAGGAAGATACCGGGTTGAATGCCGGGTAAAGTACTGGACATCGAGATAAGACGAACCGGACATACAGTATTCATAGAACGCCTGGTTCTTGTACGCAAAATGCTGAAGCTTTCGCAAGATTCTGAAATAATTATCCATGCGACTTTTTCTGTCCCGGAAGGAATCAAATAGCAGTATCTCGAATTTCTTTTTGTAGTAGATATGCTGACTTAACAGAACCGGTTTTATCTCTTTGAAGAATTTAATTTCTTCCTGATCGTTAACGAAAGTGTATTGCAGGGTAAACTGCTTTAGCTCCGATAGTATATCGCGTATAGAGGTTAGTGCTTTCCCGAGCGATACCAGGTCACCAGAATCGGTGGCAATTTCTTTGGTGCGCTTTTCCAAACTCTCTGAAAATGTAATGATGTCCATAGTATATCAAGTTTATGCTGCATCCGGCAGGCGGTCTGCGATGATGTAGCGGATGTCTTCTTTTATTCTTAAATAATTTTGTTGTACTTCTTCTGTACTTACTTTCCGTACTGCCGGAATCGGCTGGTAGCTTTCCTCTTCTTTTTTCAAAGCAGCATGATCGTTAAGTATCTCTGCGTGAAATACTTTCAGTGCAATCTTCTGATCAGGGTCATCGGCTACCATACCTACAAATTCACCGGAAGAGAGTGAAGCGATCTTTGATGGTGGTATGGCCGCATCAAGTTGTGTTGATCTGCTGATGGAAGTATCTGTGCGATTAATCGAAACACTCTCACGCTCCTGTACAATCCGTCCAAAACGCTCGGACAAAAACTTAGAGGTCTCCCCTACCACCTGCCCACTAATCACATTGCCCACAATGTTCATAATCACCTCTGCTTGATCGCGGCCATAGTCTTTCTTCAACTGCGAATAATCCTGAACGGCAAGTGTTGTTGCTACTTTGTTTGAACGAGCCGTAGCGATGAGGCTGTCGATATTATTAAAGTAAACCGTAGGGAATTCGTCAAAGATGAGACTGCTCTTCATCTTGCCTTTCTTGTTGACAAGCTTGATGACGCGGGAAATGTATAACGACAATACAGCACCAAAGATCTGCTGCTTCTGCGGATTGTTACCCATACACACAATCTTGGGCTCGTCCGGATTGTTTATATCCAATGTGAAGTCGTTGCCGGATAGCACATAATATAACTGTGGAGATGACAACCGGGCCATACCGATTTTAGCGGAGGCGATTTGACCTTCCAGTTGCTCCCATGCTTCGTGACGATAGGCAGATTCAAAGGGATTAATAAGAACATCAATCTCTGGTTCGGTCCGAAGCAAGGGGAACATCGTCTTATAGTCTAGTTGCATCAACTCGATCACGTGTGGTAGCGTGCAATATTTCCCATTCTCATACTTGCGAAGAAACCAGATAATGGCCGTCACAAAGTTGATGGGTGATTCCACAAAGAAGTCTCCCTGCTTTTTAATCCAGTCGCGGTTGAGCCCAAGCATAATCGTTCTGGAGGATTCACTGGCATCGGTAATGTCTTCCATCGTTATTGGATCAAGTGGATTGCACCGATGCATGATCTTATCGAACTCAATAACATAAAACCGGGGAGCAACTTTGTATTGGCTTGAAAACTTTAGCAGCGTGTTGTAGGCAATGATTGATAAGTCATCGTACTTAAAATCATAAATGAACATGCTAAAGCCTTTACGAATATGTTGTGTAATAATATGCCGGATAACAAAGTAGGATTTGCCGGCACCGGGTGTACCAATGACCAGTAGTGCCCGGAAAGGGTTAATGAAATTGATCCAGCTTCTTCGCGGTTTGTTTTTAAGAAGGTATTGTGCCGGGAGGTTGATAGAATATTCATTCTCCAGCAATCGTTCCTCCTGCGGAAAAGATTCGTTGAGCTTATTGAAGATGTCATTCCGAAGTTGAAGTTTGATCAACCGCGAAAGCCACGTGCCTCCGGTTAAGAAAAGTATGTATCCTGTAATAACCAGGAACATATATACTCCACTTTCGATAGAAACGTCAGCGTTGAGTGCGAAAACCAAATGGGCCAAGAGAAATAGTATCAAGCCAATACACATGCATAGCATTGATGTAGAGAAACTGATATTTTCATCTTTCTTTCCTTTGGCCCCAACAAGCGATACGATCAGAAGAGCGAGGGATAACAGTTTTGAATTCCAGATCGAATTGAATAATCCTGTGGCGGATATATTCATCATTACGCGATCAATAAACTCCATGGTGTAACCCCACAAGAACATTGCACGATGACAGTAGTAGTAAAAGTGTAAAATCAATATAACCATGCTGCATATCCGCGTGAGGTCAATGATCTTTCGTAAGGCTTGTTCGTTTTCTCCGGTTTGCATATTGTGATTACGTTTAGATTCTGCGTCCTTTTCTTTTTCGTATCCGATTGAGTTTGAGTGCTGCTTCCGGAGAACTCCGGTCAAAGTCTTCGGCAGTGACTACATCAAGCAGGATGTTTGCTACTCCAGTACTGCCCAAATCTGTATGAACTGTAAAGCCTGGTCGGTATGGCTTAACTGTATCTTCTTTCGCTGCGAGTTTGTCAAGAATGGCAGTTGCGCTATATGGTTTCCCAAGATCACTTCCATTAAATACCAGGCGTACGCGGTTATCCACGAACGTCACGCCATACGTGCGCCCATCGGCATTGGTTCGAAACACTACATGAATGCCAATCTTGTTCAATGCCGTCTTGAATTGTTCTCTTGTATTAACTGACCGAGCTTGCAGTGCTCTGTCCACCATCTTTCTAAGTCGTTCCTTTTGTGGTGCTCGCAATACTTCGTTCAGCTTGAATTGTCTCTCCAGAAATGCGAGCGTTGGTTTACCACTAATTGCGCTGGCCTTTACGGGTATCCCGACACGTTTTCCTTTCTCATCAGTCAGACTATAGAGCAATCCTTTTTTGCTGAACATTTTTGATTTCTCCGTCCCCCGGTCAGCGGTAACATTGTATTGCCTGAGCACAGCATTCAACTCAGGAAGCGAAGTGTACTTGTATGTTCGCGTCACCATGCTTACGATGTTCACAATACTCCGTCTGGTCTCTGACTTTCCGTAGATGGCTTTAGCAACATCTATTGGTTGAATCACTTGCTTCTGATTCTTCATTTTGCTTTGCGCTTGAACCAATCCAAACTCAACCTCTATTTCTTTCCGCGCTTTTTCGGACTGATTCTTTGCCAGGTAGTGTATGGGAATCCGCCTCCCGTTTTCCTGAATGAGTGTAGTGACGATGTGAACATGGGGATGTGCGGCATCCGTATGTTCATAAACCAAGTATGGCTGATCACCGAAACCAATCTTATCCATGTACTGCGATGCAATCATATTCAGTTTATTGTTGTCAGGTTTTTCAGTCGTGTCGAAATTCAAAGAGATGTGAAGGGTGTTGGTCTTCGTACGCCCATTGCGCTCATTGAGTTCTGTGAACCGCTTCAGTTTTTCATAGAAGTTCAGTTCGTCCGCGTCCTTCTTAAAAAGGTTAGCCTGAATGCATGTGGCTTTACCTTCCGTCACCTTGTGCTCGTTATAGTTGAGCGCACCCTGTATGTCTTTTCCGCTGATCACTTTCGCTACCATTATTTTATTACTCCGTCCAGCACCGTTAACAGTTTGTCTATTTTGTCTGATACCTTTTTGTACTCATCCAGTATCCTCAATGCTTCAAATATTTTTTGATTCGGAATGGTGGTTCCATTGAAGTAACGCGTTACCTGATTGATGTTCGTCCCAATCGACTTTAGCTCCTTCCTGATCCCTGTCAGTTCGACAGTCACGGCATCCGTTGTTGCATCTTTGTGATACCAGTTGATCTTCTCCTGTAATAAAATCTGCCGTGCAAATTCCCCAAGGGTCTGGCAGTTGCTATTCTTGCGTAACCCTTCAAGCTTGGTGTAAAACCGTTCTGTTACCCGTACACCGATGAGGTGATCCAGTGGCTCCGACTTGCTGTATTTCCGCTGGCCCATAGTTATTGATTTTGGCAAACCACAGAAGCCGAGTTCCGAGGCTTCATTCCCCGAAGAGCGGGCACGCGATGAGGCAAGATGCCAAATGTGTTAACATTTGTACATCTTGCTCCCCGCAGAAAACCGCGGGGCGTGACCGTGAGCATTTCAAATTCCGGTAAGCATATCCTTTCTTCATTCATGATCTTCGTAGTTGATTGTTTGTAAGCGTAGATTCTGTATTCCGTTTCCTTTCCTGAAGGATTCGCTCGATGTCTTCATAATCGTAGAAGATGACGCCTCCGATTTTGGAGAAGGGTAGCGTGCCGTTGATTCGAAGGTTTTGTAATGTTCCTGGCGAGAGGTTTAAAAGCTTCCTGACCTGCGGAGATTTGAGCCAGCGTTGTGTTGGACCGGCCTGTCGTTGTGACAGTAACTTTTCAATGGCTTCCAGTAATTCTACTTTGAAAGCCTGCAAGTCCTCCGGGGTAATAATATTGGTTGCCATGATTTGTTCTGCTTTGAAAATCTATGGTTCAAATCACGGTTGTAACCCGTTGTTAAAACAGTCACAACTGTCCTAGGACACCCGGTAACTACCTCAAAATCAGGAAGAAATATTTTAAAGATTTTCTAAAAACAGGGATGATTACTTTTGCATTGGCGGAAATTCCTGTCGGTTTTTCACTTTAAGCATTCCAAAAATCCCTCAACGTATGACACAGGAAATCACTCATCCCATCCTTCAAAAAGCCATCAAAAATCTTGACGTAAGCAAGGAGTTCAAGGTGATGGCGAAAGCCAACGGATTCAAAACACTACAGAATATTTTAGACATGCCGTTGCATGAACTTCCTTATAAACCACAGTCGGGGTACCGGATGTTGAAGGAGTTTTTGGATATACTGGAAACAAACTCTCTTTCAACCCTTGTAGAAGAGAATGAATAGATTCAAAAGTTCGAAGTACTTGAAAACCCTTACCTTTTAAAGGAATAACTTCATAATAGAACCATATGGCGATTCTCCACGGTATTGTAATTGACGATCCCTTAGCCAAGGAAAAATTGGCGTTTCTTGCCGACTATTTTTCATATGCTGCTCGGCACCGCGGTTCCTTAGATTTGATACCCGTGGAGAATCAACTTTCCTTAGTCGAAAAAGTAATCTATCAAATCGAAAATAATCCAGATCATTTCCATCATTATGTGTTTTTATACCTCGAACATCCTCTACTGCAAGAAGATAATAGATTGCTTAAGGAGTTAGAATCATTTGTTAAAATTATTCCACTGATAAAGGAGTATCTGAAGGAAAAGAATAATCAAAAGAAATGGGTTTCAGATCACCCAGAATTTCTAGCTGGTTTGAAATCATTAGCTGTTGAAATTGACAACAAGATGTTTGCATCTGTTGTAGACAATATCGTCAAAATGATTAAGTGCAATTGCTCGCTGGATAAACACAAATCAGATTTTATTGAATTAGTAAATTGTCTTGTAAGCGAATATGCATTTCGAGATATTTCCGTAAAAGAACAGGATCATCTGTTTGCAACCTTACTCAATGCGGACGAGAATAAATTTCCTCTTCCTAGCGAATTGGTATTGGATCCCACGGAAAGAAAAACCTATCTGGAAAAGTTATCCACTGAGGATAAGCTTCGAGGGCTTCTCAATCTACTAAAGAGAGCGCCTCAAGAGAATCATTTTATTTTTAAACTTTCAAACTTTAAGACTCCAAGGGAATTCTTTTTTAAGTACGATAACGTAACATTTTATGGGCCAGATCATCCAACCATAGCATTAATCAGGAAAGAATCTGAAGCTAAAAATATCTTCTTTGACAGCGAAGTTCAGTTGCTTGCAGTTGCGCACGCGAGTTATCAAAGCTTGGAAAATCAAACTAAAATATCGTTGCAAAAAGTCCGAAGAGCCACTCAATTCATCAACACATGGCTTAACATAAATTGTACAGTGAATCCCTATACATATTTGCTTTCAAAAGACTTAAGTGAAATCAGTGGGTTCAGTAGTGATTGGAAGGATGATGGATACGAATTTCACGATAGGGATTTGGAGCGGCTTATGGATAATCCGTACGAATTCTTAAAAGACTATAAGGAGCAATCGAAAGGCAAACTACTCTTCTACGAACCATTGTTCCTAGACGCGTTGGCTAATAGAAATCCGGCAATCTTTTGGCAATATCTTGAGGCGATAATCCCCCTGACATCATCCCGTGATAAACAAATCAAAACAGTAGTACCAAGTTTGCTTTTACTCAATGCTGAACAATATTATAGGAATCGGTTGACGGAATATATTCGGAGTGCGTTTCATCCATTCAGTGGTAACAGCAAGCTTTTAGGAATTACAGCTCATCAGCAACTTGATTTATGGAAGCAAAAGAGAGACGATCTGCCTTCACTCATGTCAGGTATTCAGCATCCATTTTTAAATTATTTAATGGATGAGCGCGGGCATACCATTACTTCAAGCGAACTCATTGTACGAAAAGAACACTATCTAAGAGTGATAAGCGAGGCGTACGCACAACGTAATTTTGCGGTACATTCTGGCCTTGAGCACATCAAATCTCAGGTCCACCTGAGGGAAACTCTGACTCGGTTGGTAGTAAGATTGCGGTGGGTGTTATTTGATGGAATTAGTCAATATGACGGTCTTCCATTTGATGAAATTGTCCTGAAACTCTACAGTGATTCAACAAGGCTGCTAGAGGTAAATCCAAATTCTTGATTTCGCTGGTAGGGTACATTCGCTGCCAACTGTTATAGAGGTAAAGAGAGTCATCAAGTACCTAAACTCTTTACCATGATCCGAAAACATCTTGTGGAGTTGATCACAGCTCTACTCGTCATTCTTTTTACCTATACGGCTCTCAGCAAGATTCTGGATGTGGATACATTCCGCAAACAGTTGTTGAATCAGCCCTTGCCGGAAACACTGAAGCAGAATCTTGTGTGGTTAATTCCTGTATCGGAAATAACCACTTCCATTTTCCTGATCATTAAACCAGCACGGCTTTACGGATTCGGACTTGCATTTCTGCTGATGCTTGCCTTCACCCTTTACGTTGGCCTGATATTGGCAAATACATTCGCCTACATTCCCTGCTCGTGTGGTGGCATACTGAATACACTATCGTGGAAAGCTCACTTCATCTTCAATATTGTCTTTACTCTTCTGGCACTTGCCGGAGTCATCATCGAGCGAAAGCGAAGACAAGCGATAACCTGAAAAATATTTGCGCAGATGCCGGGCTGATCACCGGGCGCAGGGGAACGCTGAAAACCTGAAACAGAGTAGGCACTTTGAAAAACCCGATAGACGGTTTGATGCTTTTTGAGTTGTTAAAAAAGTATCCAGTGTTATGAAAAAGTTCTTTGGAAAATTTCTACCTGCAATGGCATTCCTCTTCGCCATTGGTGCTGCGTTTGTCACTCACGCCTTTAGCGCTCCTCCCGTAGGAACATTGAAGGCCAAGATCGATGGCAACTGGACTCCCATAAATGAGAGTCAGTCATACACGTGTCTGAGCGGTTCAGACGAATGTGTGGCTCGTTTCAACCAGCAAAATGAAATGATACCCGGTACACTGGTTGCGGGAACGTACGTTGCCCAATAAAGGCAAGGTGCAGAATAAAAGCATGGATGAAACATGAGCTTCATCCATGCTCTGTTTAGCAGAACTCCCTTTTGAAAACAGTCTCTATCTTCTCCATCACTATCGGTTTTGAAAAGAAGTATTCGATACCCAGTGATTGCGCTTGTTCAATTTCCCTCGGATCGATGGTAGATGAAAACATGACCGTAACAACCTTACTGCCTTTGAGACAATCCATTTGCTTTACTTCCTCCATAAACTGAAATCCGTTCATTACCGGCATGTGCAGATCAAGCAAGACCACCGCAGGAATTTTGATCGCACCTTCACAACTGCGATGCAGAAGTTCAAGAGCCTCCTTGCCATTGTAGGCGCTGTAAACATGACTGATGCATGCGTAGGCCGAGAGTATCTTTTTACTGATCAGGTGAACAAGGTCATCGTCATCAACAACCATTACATTTCGCTTTGTAGTCATGAGCAAAATTTATCTTGGATTCTGCTCAATGCCACTGTTCTGTATCTCCTGTGGAGGGATAGGAAAAGCATAGCGGAGGTCACCAGCCGGTAAACGATATTCGGTGTCATTAATCGTACGACTCAATGTTACAGCGAAATTACTTTCCCTGTTCAGTCTTCGCAGATCGCTCCATCGTGTGGTGCGGAACAATAATTCTTTTCGTCTTTCAGCCAGGATTATTTCCAGCAAAGCTTGCGAATCATTTTCTGTCACCGGAATATAGGTTCCGGCTTTCCATCTTTTCTGTAACAACGTGTTCAAATCTTCCAGCGCCCCGGATACATTGTTCAATCGTGCCCGGCATTCTGCACGTATCAGATACACCTCGTCATTGGCAATGCCTCCAAACAGTGGCGTTGATCCGGTGTAGTTTGCTTTGAAGGTGTATCGGTTTGTGCTGCGCTGCCGGAAGAATATGTCTTTGCGCAAATCATCCTGAGCGTACGATGCATAAAGAAGCGTATCAACATAGGTCGTTGCAAAGACTACATAACTATAGGTAATCATCTGTGCGTGAAAAAGTATTTCATCATTCATTCTTGGCACCGGCCGGGCATCGGCAGGTTTAAGATTGTTGTAGTCGATCAGAAAGCTGTTATCATTCAGCGATTGACTCGCATAACTTTCCGCTTCTTCATATTGATTCATGGAAAGGTGAATCCGTGCCAATAGAGCCTTCGCAGCCGTAGCGGTGGGTCTTGTCTTATACATCGATGTGGCAGGAAGAAGAGGTAGCGCAACCTTGAGATCGTCCATGATCTGCCGATAGGTTTCCGTCAGTAAGCTTCGCTTCACTTCGGCATTGATGTCGGCTGTTAAACGGACCGGAACACCTAATTCCGTTTCCGCATTGCTTTGGTCGTACGGCATGGTAAAGTGTTCGGCCAATTGATGAAGCGCATGCGCGCGAAAGAATAGCGCACTGCCTTTGATGTTCTTCCATTGCGTTTCGTTGGCAGAAGTCTCAACAATATTGTTGAGGCCATCCAGTACCACATTGGCATAGAACACCTGTTGATACGGAATATTCCAGTCACTGCAAGCTTCACCGTTGTATGTATCCAGTGCCCAGATGTAGCTGTTGCGTTCTGTTGCTGTCAGCAAACTTTTCCATCCGTTACTGGTGGTGAAGGCATCGTCCGAAGCAATCATGCCGATCGCTGGAACAATGTTCATCACCCTGTCTGCATTGTCGAGCAATGCTTGCATGTCTTCAAGTGTGGTGGGCACAACCAGTGACTTGTCTGGCTTCTTTTCAAGGAACTCATCACTGCATCCTGAAATCAACAGGATTGATAAAGCGAGTATTTTGTATATAGTGTTTTTCATTTTTGATCCATTTGAAGTAAACGAAAGTTTAGAATTCAATCTTAATTCCAGCGGCCCATGTCGTTACCGGCTTCATGGTTGGATAATCCGGATCGATTGTAGCATCTGTCGCTTTCCAGATTATACCCAGGTTATTGACATAGGCATAAAGATGAACCTTATTGACCGGAAGCCGTGTCATCAGGTTCCTGTCCAACGTGTAGTTCACGTTGACATCCTGTAGGCGAATATGATCTCCACGTTCGACCAATGCTGAAGAATTCAAATAAAAATTGTCGCGGTTCTGATCGGTGAACTCCGGCATGGAGGGTACCTCTGTCGAGTTCTCATCACCGGGATTCTGCCAACGGCTGGCATAGTCGGAATGATCCACCCGTCCATTCAGTATATTAGAATATCGTACTGAGCTTCGCTTGACGTAATATCCCAGGCGATAACTCACATTGACAGACAAGGAAATATTTTTCCAAGAGAATGTATTCCGGATAGAGCCAAATGAAGTAGGTCGTGCCGAACCATGATACACGATGGATTTTGTAGTGGCCTTGCTGATGATAGAAGCATAGTTTGTGCTTACGGCTCCTTCAAGATACCCTTGCGGATCTCCTGTTTCCGGATCAAGGCCAGCCCAATCAAAACTATAGATTGCGTACAGCGGCTTTCCCTCCAGCGGATACGCAATCAGGGAAGATCCACTTCCACTATATACGTAGTTAACGGTTGCTGCCTCGATTTTATAGGAAGTAACTTTTTCATTCAGGTGACTGAACAGAAAAGTGGTCTGCCATTTGAAAGCCCGGTTCACATTGGTTGTGTTCAATACTACATCCACTCCATGTCCACGGGTATCGGCATTGTTTCCCCTGAACACCGTCACTCCGGTTGAAGGTGGATAAGGAGAAGAACCGATCAGGTCAACGCCCCACTTCGTATAATACTCAATGCTTCCACTCAGTATCCTGTCTTTTGTTTCAAAGTCAACACCTGCATTCCAAATCTTCACGCGCTCCCATTGCAGTTCAGGATTGGGTGGATTAATGATCGTGCTATAGGGTAATCCGGTCAGTGCATTATATCCCAGACTCACCGCTGTCGTGTAAGCCGTTACCGACTTATCAATGTTACCATTATGCCCAAACGTTGTACGCGCCTTCAGGTAAGGCATCCACGACCATTTATAGAAAGGTTCATCGCTTATTGTCCATGCCAATCCGGTTGACCACAATGGCACTCCGCGCTGGTTCGCCTTCACACCAAAAAGATTGGATTGATCTTTTCTTGCACTGGCTGAAAGCGTGTACCTATTTTTAAACGTGTAAGCCGCATTCGCGAAATACGAAATAAACCGGTCGGTCATCGAACTAATTCCATCACGGTTATAAATGGAAATGTATTGGCCCGTATTGTTGTATGCCGGAAAGAACGAAGTGTAATCTACCAGCTGTGTGGTGGCCAGGTCATCGTTGTAACCATAGTATCGGTAGTAGTTTGCGTCCGAGTTTAGTTCTTTTACTTCATATCCTGCCAATGCTGATACTGCATGAGTATCCCACGCATGACTCAAATTGAGTTGGCCACGAAAGTTATAGCTCGATGAACGTTGGTCATACGTATCCAGTATTCCGCCCACAGGAACGGGATGCGTTAAGTTTCCATTCCCATCCCTCTGCGTGAACTTGTTGATCTGGTCCCTCGTAGAATATAATCCTAACCCCTGATTGTCCCGCGTTGCCGTAGTACAGTTCCAGTATTGGTAAAGTATTTCAGCGTTCAGGCTTTTGTTGAACTTGTATTGCAAACGTGTATTGATCCGGTAGTCTTGTACCTGCGAAGTATTATCACGGATGTTGATCTCATCCAGCGGAGAATATTTCCAGTTGAGCAATCCATCCGCCCGAGCCTGTTCTACAAAACCCAACCGATAGTCTTTAATCACTGTAGCGTTGTTGCCTTCATCATCTTTTAATCGCGCATACGGATACATTGGCGAAGTAGAATTAAATCGGAGGTTTGTGAGGCCATCATTATTACGGATCCGTTTCGATTGTGCATAGTACAACCCCACTCCCACTTCCAGTTTATCGCTGAAGAACGACCATGTATTATTTGCATTCAGTGTAAAGCGGCTGAAATCATTATGCGTCAAGTTCTCCATATTCCTGTCAAAGCCAGTTGACACGTTGTAGCGATGTGAATCCGATCCGCCCTGAATGCCGATGGAGTATTGTTGGTTAACGGCATTTTGATAGAGGTACTTCTCATAATCCCTGCGCACATCGTTTTGCTTCAGCAGCGACAGTTGCTGTTCCATTTCAACTGTCTCTATCAGTCCGTCACGGTGCGCAATCAGTAATTCCACTGCTGGCGTAAGCGGCTCATGGCTGTCCGATACTTCTGCACTTTCGTAGTAGCCTTTGTCAAAAAGCATTCTTTCCACGTCAATGAAATCACTCGTTGTCATGCGCGGTGCGTAAAACACATCCGGCTTCTGCGCAATAGTGACATTGGAATTAATTGAAATACGTGGAGCCTGATTGCGTTTTCCTTTTTTGGTCGTAATCACGATCACACCATTTCCGGCACGTGCGCCCCAAATGGAAGCAGCCGCTGCATCTTTCAATACGGTTACGGACTCAACATCATTGGGGTTGATGTTGTTGATATCCCCATCATACGGAAAGTTATCAATCACGATCAGCGGACTGGCATTGCCAAAAATTGTACTCCTTCCCCGAATGCTGATATCGTTCGTGTTTCCCTCCACATTCCGGTTAAAGATCAAACCGCTGGTCACATCTTCAAGACGACTCAATACATCTGTACTGATGCGCCTGTTGACAAGTTCATTGTCCACCTGGGCAAAGGAACCTGTAGCACGTTCTTTCGGAATCTCCTGGTAGCCCGTGGATACAATCATTACTTCGTCCAGTGTAGCAATGTCTTCCGTCATCGCGATGTTGATCTCTGTAATGTTTCCTACAATGACTTCCCGTGACGCATAGCCAATAAAAGAAAATATCAGCGCATCTTTTTCACGCGCCTGAATACTATACCGACCATCGGCATCTGTCGTGGTTCCGATAGTAGTGCCTTTCACAATCACGTTGACACCGGGCAGCGGTTGGTTATCCGTAGCCGAAGTGATGCGCCCTCCAATCTGCGACTGGCACAGCGCATTATGACTGCTATACAAAATCAGTAAAATGAGTAATTGATTTTTCATAGGGTATTGGTTTAGGTTAATGAGTCAGTGTTTAATTCGCATCGCGGATAATGAGCACTTCGATGTCGTGCTTCTTCTCAATCAGGTCAAGGTCATAAGCCTTCAGTGCTTTGCGCAGATCATCAACGCTACTCAGCCTGGCATCAAGATTTATATCCACATTGCCTTTGTATCCGGTATCATCGACAACCGGTTTGTTCAGATGCTGTAAATAATGATTAAGCTGCGAGACAAGCAGTTGAATACTGCTATTGGTGATGGAAAGACTAAATGCATCGGCATTACTAACAGAAGACGTTTGACTGGATTTCAGTTTATCAATGTCTGAAGTCCGCACTAATACGAGGCAAGGCATAGCACGTTTCTCTACGGAAGCGATGTACTGCGGAAACAGTCGCGTCATATCGCTGCGCATGATCTCAAACACCTTCGCAGATAGCAGTTTCGGCACGATCACTTCATAGCACCATGCATGATTCCGAAGCCACGCCCTTAACGGTTCACCTTCTTGGTTGGAGATCAACACGGAAGGATCTTTTACTTCCAGCACAATACGGTTACGACTGAAGTAACGTGTCTCGTCACTCCATGCCAGCGAAAACATCAGTTGTATCCAGGCATTCGCCATTGTGATGCGCGTGACAGAACCCTGTTCATCGCGAATCACATCGAAGCGACTCTGCACACCCTCTACATAGCTGCTCAACAGGGACTGAAAAAGAATTTGTTTTCTCTGAATACCCAATGGCTGAAAGAGCAACGGTGTCTCAGGATCATACGGCTTCATAGCGTCTTTCTTTTGCACAAGTGCCTGACCGGACTCCGCTAACATTTTCTTAATGGTGACTGCGTTCACTTCATGACGGCCGGTGATCGCTACTACCGTTCCAGCCTTATCAATCCATACATAGTGCGGAAGCTCTTTGTGTGGAAAGAGTTTGGTGAGAATCGTATCGCCTGTAACAAACGGAAGTGTTACATTTTTCAGCTTAGATGCTTTCGCCAGCAATCGCTGAACATCTTTTTCTGACTGATACGTAACGGGCAAAATCTGAATCTGATCTGCAAAAGCTTTCTGCAGCGAATCAGATTTCGGCATCATGGCAATACAGGGCGAGCACCACGTTGCCCAGAAATCGAGAATCAGCAATTTGCCTTTGTACTCCGACAACCTGATCTGATCCGAGGAATGATTGATCACTCCGGTGAGTACAACATCTGGCACACGGTCGCCAATGACCAGACCTGAGTTTTTGTTTTGTGCTAATGCACTACCAAAAAGACATAGCAGTGCCAGCAAGCATATTTTTCGTTTCATGCTCGATAGAGATTTAAAGTGAAAAAATGGACGAGAAAAAATCCGGAGATGCACCGGCACAGAAGAGAGTAGGTGCCGGGCATACACCGGATGGGCTAACCTAAACTTTAGCTTGGAGGACGTTTACAGAGTAAGAAGATTCGTTCTGATCGGCTCATGTTGTTTACTGTTAATTGTACAGAAACTTATGAGCGCCTGTTGTAAGACGGGATATACCAATTCAAAAAATATGGCGTGGAACCCAACTTACTGTAAGGAGGTACTGGTATACCCGCAACGAATAAGTGAGCCCACGCCAATGGCGTAGGCATTTTCACTTATTGCCTCGTTGCGTTTGAAAATTACCAGTTTTCCTTACGAGACGCTAAGTGCGAATGCTTCAAAAACATAGAAGTATTCGCAAAAATATTAGTTCAATGTCAAAATTCTCTTTGTTGACAAGCAAATATAGCAAATTAGTTGGTTGTACCTAATCATAGTTAGGTAAAAAATTGCCTGCATTAGCCGTGATTTCATCTTGAACATGGGAGGAAAAGGGCAAATAATTGAAATCACTATTTCGCAGCTTGATTGGTACTTAATAAACCAAGTAAAAAAGCTTCGAAAAGAAAAGGGAATATCACAGGCCGATCTTTCGGTAAAAATGGGATTTTCGGAAAAATTAATTGGAAGTATTGAGAACCCAACGCTCAAGGCGAAATACAACATAAGTCACATTAACTTATTGGCCACGGCTCTTGACTGTACAATTTATGATTTACTTCCCTCGAAACCTTTCGAGCATAATCTTGTGAAATTAAAAGTAAAGAGAACACCTAAGTTAGGAGATAGCGGAAGACCATCCCGCAAAACTACTTTGGAAGTAATTGAGGTAAAAGTTTTGCGAAATAGATAATCACTTAATTTTCTCCGAGTACTCATTTATAAAGTCATCGACAGTGAGCTTATGAAAGTTTAGATATTCTTGAATTTTCTTGTCGGACAGATCTTCAAAGTCCAGTTCTTTGAACTCGTTAAAGAAGGCTCGTACATTCTTGACTAATTTCTTAAGTTGTTTTTCCTTCATCACCTCAACGTCCTTCAAAGCGGCACCTTTCCCCAATTTTCCAGCATTAATCACCATAATATTTTTAACGGTCATTCCTGGATAATGAGTCTTGAACCAGGCTATCGAGTTATTCATTTGTTTACTCTCGTCTTTGTTAATTTCGACACGCAGTAAGTTTACCTCGTTCTTACATTCAAAAAGAATGTATTCGTTGGCGCGTATTGTCCACAAGTTATCAGGTCCTTCCTTCCATTGCTTATCCGGCCGGTCGCCATCAAAGCCAATGGCTGAGGCCAATTCATTCAATGAGTTCTCAAACTTGTCGGCCTTGATACCATAAGAAAGATTACTCAATATTTCATTCACCTTAAGGATTGCTTCCGAAAAATCTCCATGAGACTTCAGCCACTTTTTAATGTTTTCAATTCTTTTCTGTCCGACCAAATTGATTTTCTTCACAACCATGCCATGCTCAGGCTTAAGTAGAAAATTGTTGGCTCCGTGCGCTGCTTTCTGAAGCTCATTGGATTTGCTGGGATCATAGGCATACATGTATCTTGCTGCCTCTTGCAAGTACCATCCTCTCTCGGAATTTGTCTTTACCAGAGAAGAGTTTGCAAGCTTTTCAATAATCGACACAGCGCTAGTAAAGTTACCTTCCTTGTATTTTTGTTCAGCATCTCGTTCAGCAGCGAGGATGTCAAGTATTCCTTTGTTATCAGAAGTACTTTCAGCCATTTCATTCATGCTTTCCGTATAGAATGCTTTCCAGCCATCATCTCTAAATAAGCATTGATTCAGTAAATCAGTCACAGCCAGTATGGGTTTCTTACCTGTGCTTATTTCATCTTCTGCAAATTCAGAAATTTTAAAGCCTATTTCAATTTGAGTCCGAGTCTGATTCGAGAAGTATTTTCGTGACTCTTTACGTTGGATAGCTCTGACAAGTTCTGAATCAGTAAGGATGATCGCGCAGTAATCTTTTTCTCCTCTCACGCCTCTGCCTAAACCTTGCTCGACCTTTTGTGCGATTTTTATAGCCACGATATCGCTTTCGGCTCGACAGCTCTCTTGATATCTATCAGATAAAGTTTCTGAGTGTGGTTTTGAATCCATGATGAGGAGCCTACAGGCTGCATCTGGTAAATCAATACCATCATATCGGTTTGTGATTACGAGTGTATTCTCGCATTTTTCATTTTTCAAGTTGTCTATTTCACTATCAATTGTTCTGGTTGTTGCAACAGCAGCACCGCACTGTTTCCATAGATTAGATTTCCAAGTACCGGGAGTAAGAGCCACAACACCGTACTTTCTTTTCTTCTGCGGTTTTGCGAAATGATTCACAATGGTAATACGATCCAGAGATTCATCAATCTTCTCGGGAATAAGAATCATTTTCTCGCCAGACCACTTTTCTTTTTTTAGTACCAAGGGCTTTTTGATAGTCACTGCCTCAACACCCAGACTCTTGATAAAAAATGAATCATTGTTAACGGTAGCTGACATAAATACCCTATGCTTTGCCTTATAATAACT
>DAIQPD010000200.1:0-7566 GCA_036787535.1 Chryseolinea sp. | reverse complement strand
GGTTGCCTGTTGAGGCGTAGGTTAAAACATCTTTCCATTTCATATTTAAAAGAACAAGTGAAAATAAGTTTGGTTCATATTTAGGATCTCTTCGTGAAACTTAGTGGCTTAACCTTTATTTGACACAAAGTTCCTAAGACCCAAAGAAGTCACAAAGGTATGTGTCTAAAGCTTTCATTTAGTTTAATTTTGAGTATGCGTTACTTGATTTTTATCGGACTGATTATGTTTTTTCAAGATACCTCATTCAAAGATGCTCAGTTAAAAAACAGCAGAGTTAAGATAGCGTATCAGGAAAAAGAAAGTGTTGTGAAGAATTACTTCAAAACAAAAAACCTGAACTACACAGGTTTTCACCTTTTCATACATGCCTTCAAAAAAGAAGAACAGCTTGAAGTGTGGATAAAAGAAAAAGGAAAGGAAGAATATGCATTGTTACAATCCTATCCATTCTGCGCGAGTTCAGGGACGCTCGGACCGAAGCGTAAGGAAGGCGACCTGCAGATACCTGAGGGGATTTATTACCTCAATCATTTTAATCCGGTTAGCAATTTCTATTTGTCGCTGGGCGTAAACTATCCCAATGCAACCGACAAAATCTTAAGTGACAAAAATCATCCGGGTGGAAACATTTACATTCATGGTAATTGCGTTACCATTGGTTGCATTCCGTTGACTGACGATAAAATAAAAGAGGTTTACCTTCTCGCAGTAGAAGCCCGAAACAACAGACAAGAAAAAATACCTGTTCATATTTTTCCGGATCGACTTGATGAAGGTTCAATCGAAAAATTGGAATCTCAATATGCTCCATCTAAAACCACAGTAGAATTTTGGAAAAATCTGCAGCCGATTTATCAAGACTTTAAAGCATCACAGAAATTAAAAGTGGTGAAAGTAAATAGCAAGGGAGAATATCATCAGTAATGAAGTTTTGCTTTCGAATTAAAAGGCTTAATAATCAGGGCAAAAAAAGAGGCCACCTTAAAAGGCAGCCTCCTAAAACGTAGCCGACAACAGTTTCCAAGAGAGGGACTTCAACATCTTCTGCAGTTAAAAACGCAATTTGGAGATGCGCGAGTTGCTTGATCTTTCAAACCTATTTGGAGCCCAGGTTATCCCGATTGCAGATTAACATTGCTTCCCTTCTTGAATGGCTTCAATGTATAAAGAGCCGATTGGCTGTGCAATAGCCAATTGAAAAACCCCTGAATTCAGGGGGTTGTTTTACCCCCTGAATTCAGGGTATCTTTGTAAAATATTTTTTAAACTACTTCTGTAACAAGAAATACAATCTGTGAATAAGAAAATTTCTGTGCTCGTGGCCGATGACCACTTGTTAATGCGCGAGAGTCTGAGGGGCATGCTGGAGAAAACACAGTTTGTGAAGGAAATTTACGAAGCTGAAAATGGCCGTGAAGCCATGGATTTGTTGGCGCAACATGCAGTTGATGTTGCCTTACTCGATATTCGAATGCCGGAGGTTGATGGATTTGACGTAATCGCTTACGTTCAACAGCTCAAGTTATCTACCCGAACTATTGCACTCACCGCTTTCGATGAAGAAGCCATGATTTTCAATTTAATGAAGGCGGGTGTTGATGGAATTCTGTTCAAGAAGACCACACATCAGCAGGAAATTTACACGGCCATCATTACAGTGCTGGAAGGCAAGCATTATTACAGCGAAAAAGTACAGGTAGCGGTTGAAAATAAACCAGATGGTTTTGCGCACTCCCTTCCAATCAAATTAACTGCGCGCGAGTTTCAGGTGACTACCTTACTTTGTAAGGGATTGAATACGGCAACCATTGCTGATCAATTATTTCTAAGCAAGCATACGATAGAAAGTTATCGCAAAGAAATTCTTCGAAAGACGAATTCTAAGAATACAAATGAACTGATTGCTTTTGCTATTCGCAGCGGAATTATTTCTTCATAAGCTGATAGGTAACTTCGTATGAAGTTCCCTTGTCGACTTTTCTTGTTTTAATATCAGCTCCTACCAACTTTGCCCGGAGCTGCATACCGGTTAAGCCTCTTCCTCCCAATGTTGTTCTTTCTTTTTTTTGTTCTGCCTTTTGTGCTCCATCATCATGGATGGTGATCAGCAACTCATTATCATTCCAATGCACCCTCACATAAATATTCCAGCCATTAGAATGCTTTAAGGAATTACTAATCATTTCCTGTGCAATACGAAAAAGTTGAAGTTCAACTTCGGTTGTCAATCGTCTGTCGTTGCCTACTTGAGAAAAGTGAACGTGGAAGGCGCGAAGTTCTTTTAACTGATCGCACATTTTCCAAATGGCATGCGTGAGTCCTTTTTCTTCCAGCAATTGTGGTGATAGATTCCAAATAATATCCTGAACACGATTCAATAAATCGGTTAAGTCTCTGTCCATGCGAAACAACAATGCTTTGCTGCGGTCGGAAAGGCTTGGTTCTAATCTGAAATTTTGAAGAGTTAAACGCACACCCGAAAGCAATTGGGCCATGTCATCATGAAGATCGCGTGCAATGCGTGCACGATCTTCTTCTAATGAAGCCAATTGTGTTTTAGAGGATTGCTCCAGAATGCCAATCTCTTTTTTTAAATCATCAATTCGTTGATGTTGCTTAAAATCACGGCCATAGACAAATGCCATCAGCACTGCCAGAAAGACTAAACCGGTTAAGATGATTAGAAAATAATCCAACGGCAAACATGTTTAGATTGAATCGACTACTTCTTCTCCAGCACTAAGGTAACTTTATTAAAGTCAGCGGCCGCATTAATTACCTTTCTAAAATCTTCATATCGCGCAAGTGGAGCATAAATCTGTTTATAATATTCCTTAATCGTTACCTCCAGCACATCGCCTTTCATTGCGTAATCCGATTGAAACAAGAAAGGAATGCCGTCTTTATCTGAATACCTAACATCAAATTTCAAATCCTTCGCATTTTTTACCTGATATCCTGATGGAATATGAATCTTGATAATCCGGTTGTAGCCTCGGTTAAAATCATTTTCAATTTCGGTTTCCCGATGATCATCGCGATACATTTCAGTTTGCGGACCAATCAATTCACCGGCCTTAAATAAAATCCGAGGTCCTGCTCTTTCCAGAAAATGCGTGGATTGAAAATCAACATCAATTAAAAAATTATCAGCTTCTGAACCCGGAATCGATTTTGCATTCCATGTTGTAATGGCTGCATCAGGTGCTGTGCCCTTTGTCAAGTCTTCAACCATCTCTGTTCGCTGCTCATTCGACATCACTTCATAATACGGTGTCAGGTATGTTGCATTGATACCTCCAAATATGCGCTTCTGCTTAATCTGATTAGAGGTAAGATCAGCATTAAAAGAAACATCAATATCCAAATCATCTGTGTTAATAGCATAATCCGTTGCTGGTATTTCCTGAATAGAAGCTAACGCAGATTTTACCTCTCCCATTTTAAAAGGCTCTAAAAATAATCCTTGCTGAGCAGTTAGATCTGCTGGCACAATTGGATACCGAACTTCGAAATGATAAGGTGCTATGAATCCTTTAGTATCTGGAAAATAAAGTAGGTAATCGTCAAGGTAAGACCACGAATCAAATTCACCATCAAACTTCATATTTTCACGACTACAAGTGACCACCGGTTGACATGGAATCGAAAGCTTGTCAAATACAATCAAGAACAATTTGGTGATCCCTTCGCGTGATGCCACTTTTTGCTTGAGTATTGATTCAAGCTGATCTAACTCATCTCCACGGCTTTGCTTATTAATTTGAATGGTTGTTTTAATTTTCTTCTCAACATTCCTAATGCGATCAATTGGTTTTGCTTTTGGATCATCGCCCAAAGTTTTCACAAATTTATCAACAGCCTTTTCGTCATCTTTTGAGTTTGAAGTCAGCACGCGATAAAATGTTTTTGCCGCTTCTTCCCAGGTATACAGACGTGCCTGCGAACGCGCGGTATTGTATGCAAGCTTAAACTCAATACGTTTACGATTGGAATCAAACTGCGAAAACTCTTCTTCCTTTAGAGAAGGTATATCAGATGCTTCAGTGGTATAAACATTTTTTTCTTCACCAAGCTTTTCTGAAACTGGCGCCAAATTCTGATACGTTTTGAAATCAAACTTCAAATGACCCGGGCAACTTAGCATAAATGTTCCCTTCTTTACAGGAACATCAAATTGCATAAATACACGATCGTACAAGCTCGCGGTCATTTTTCGTGTGAAGAAATATTCCACTTCACCTCCCATCTCAACTCCCTCTATCGCAAACATGCGAACGGCATTGCCCGTTTCTTCGTCTTTAATTTCTTTTAGATTTGACTTGTCAAAGTATATTACCTTGCCATCTTTGCTGATCGCACGTGCTTTTAAATCAACTAACTCCAATGTGCTTTGCATCGGAATAACAATGCGATTGTGTTTTTGAATTGCCTCATTGTTGTTTACATAAATGATTCTATGAATGGTTGAATACATCAGAAACTGATCGTTCTCCAGTACATATTGATACTGCGCATGTTGCTTCAAAATCAATTCAGATAACGCGCTTTCGCTTTCTGTTAAGACAGAATGCTTTCGGTCTTTCTCCCACTCATATGGATTTACTTCAGTTGCGAACAACTGACCACTGATACAGGTAATCAGTAAACAAATCAAAAACTTTATACGCTTCATACTATTTCTTTTTCAGGATAATGGATTCTTTATACGCTTCACTTACTTTTTTCACAGCATCATTCCAATCGTTAAATTGATCTGGCTGCATCATGAGGTAATTCAAGTAAAAAGTTTTAGTAAACGAAATGGTTTGTCCACTTTGCTTGTACTCGGTTGTATACCCTAAAAGCTCGTTATCAAATTTTTCATTTGGAGGAAGGTACTCTACCTCGTATCCGCTCGGGATGGACATTGTATAAAACTCTTCCTTCGTATACTTATAGTCCAACTCTCTTGGTGATTTGCGCAATGATACGTTTATGAAGGCATTATAATAATCTTTGTTCAGATTCAGGTTTACGTAAATTTCATCGCCAATTTTTTGAAAGTAATCTGCAATCCTAAAAGAATAATTGATTTTCGTAGGAAGGTCATTGTTCTTTAAATTGGATACGGTATAGTTATCTAAATAAAATTTATTACTTCCTCTTCCAACAAGCCTTGTAACATACTTCTTTACATCAGCTTCTTCTGCACGGTCTAATTCATATCCACCAAATACCTTAGGATAACCCCGAAGCGATGTAGTTCCTTTTCCAACAATCATATTTTCATCTAATGCCAGGGAGATAGAATCGACCATGACACTCTTCTCTTTTGGTATTTCCGGAACTGTTTTGATTTCATAATGATCGCGATCAATACCTATCAAAGCTTCCTTACCTTGAATCATGGACGATGGAAATCCGTATTTTGTGTGATCACCCGTTCCATCTAAAAAAATGTATTGGCCGTCTTTTGTGATATAGGTAGCAATCATGTGATTATCTACCAAAGGTGTTGGCACTTCTGTATACTTATAAGGTAAGTCGCGAGTACCAATCCACGTGTGGTACGCTTTTACACCGGCTATGTCTAATAAGTTTACAATGAGGTTGGCCATATCTTTACAATCACCATAGCGCTTCTCGCAAACATAATTTCCATTGTGGGGAGTGAGGCCGCGCATACCGTCTTCAAAGGCAATGTACTTAATGTTATTCTGGACCCAGTAGAAAACATTTTTCACTACCTCTTCTTCATTTTTGCTTTCAGTCTTTATTTTTTCAACAATGGAAACCATCTCCGGAGATTGCTCTTTGTTTAGATTTTCAATAAAAGTATAACACCAACGATACAAATCATCTGTATTGGAAAGCACGTTTACCTTACCCTTTTTTGTAGTGTACGATTTAACGTAACACACGACATGAGGCACATAATATCGAATCGATGGGCTACCATCATCATGTTTCAACGATGCCACATCTTCTGCTGTCCACTCATAATAAACCGTGCCGCTTTTTTCATATTTTTTAAAATGAACTACACCTTGCTTGTCGTTTAGCATTGAATACGAAATTTCAACTTCTTTAGGAGCCTTAATGATGAAGCTGGTTTTTAGCTGCGGCATGTAGCTGCTAAAAACAAAACCAGAGATAAACTTTGGATCTTTTACCAGTGTACGATATTCAAGCTGGGTGCGATTGTGTGATGCAATGGATGGATAGTTAAAGGCATAATAGTAGGAGTCGTCATAAAAAATTCCATCATCACGATCGTTTTTCTTTTTAAAATCCGATACGTTCATTTCTTTGTAGCGGCTCTTATCCCATACCAAAGTCTTGGCTTTAATATCTTTTACCTGATTAAAATGTGAACCATAAACATGACGGCTAGAATAACCTTCTGTTTGTTCTTTGAGATGAAGAATATCTTCCTTCTGATCGGTGTACACATCTAATGAATCACCTTTGATGGAGATGGTCATCACTTCAGAGCGTTCAATAAAGATGGCAGGCTCATCTGGAAATTTTGTTTTGTTTACTTGCCACAAGTCTGTCGTTTGTGCCTGGCTTGCCAACATAGTAATGAAAACAAAGCCAATTGTTAATCCTGATTTTTTCATCTTATTCATTTACCATTCCTCCCCAAAAATTAAACTCTCTCACCTTTACTCCTTTTTCGTACCAAACCGACTTTCCCTGGCGCAAACCCATTAAGTAATTTTCGGTATGATTTAAAGACCCATCTTCATTAAACCATTCTACTTCGCCATTCTTTTCATCCAGTATATAGTTTCCCTTCTCTAAAATTTTTCCATTTGCATAGTATAATGTGTACGGTCCGGCATAGTCACCCAAAGCATATTGAAATTGACTATACAATTGTCCGCTTGAATAATAAAGCCTTTTAACACCTTCTAATATTCCGTTCTTATAATTCTCTTCAAAAGCTATTTTTCCATTTGAATACTTTACTACAATAGAGGCATCACTCTTAAAGGGTATCCATTCACCATAGGCACCATCTACAACTGGCCGATAAGAGATCATGTCGCCATTTATGTGGTTTTTCTCCAAAACTAATTTCCCATCACCGTCATATTGTTTGGTTATACCCTCACGTTCATCATTTTTATATTCTGAAGTAGAAGATATGTTGCCATTCAAATGATAGAATGTCCAAACGCTGTCACCTTCACCCTCACTATGCCATCCTGTGTATTCCTTTTTTCCATTGTAATAGTGTGCTTCCCAAAATCCGTCTTTTTTACCTTCAATAAAATTTCCCTTTACTTCAGTCTGTCCATTTGGACTATTAAACTGATAGAGTCCATGCCTTTTACCCCCTGATAAGGTAATGAAATAAAACAATTCTCCATCCGGAAACCATTTCGTAACCATGTTGGAGTAATCACCACAGGTAATACTCAATTTTGATTGTGGTTTACCGGATTTAAATTTTGTTTCAAGAAATATAGTATTACCCTCTTTTCTTGATTGCGTTGCTACATCTCCGCTTACAGTATAGTTTGTTGAATTAATCAAACTGCCATCATCATACAGCGTAGCGACATACATTTT
>DAIQPD010000199.1:0-7572 GCA_036787535.1 Chryseolinea sp. | reverse complement strand
CGTTTTCTTCGATGAGTAAGGCGAAGATCGAACTTCACTTAGTTTTCCGGAAAACAATTTCTTCTTTAAGTCTGGAGTAGCGATGTAAAATTCATTTTCTACATCGGTAATCACAACGGCTATTTTTTGCGCAGTCGGATAAAAACCAATTTGGTTCAAGCGAACAGGATCAGAAACTTTTTCCTGTGCGCATGCTACCATGCCGAGTAGCAGCGCTATGAGAACAAGCGAATACCTACAATCTTTTAAGTTCATTGTTTTTATATTAAGTATAGGCATCTCTAAAAACTATTTTTTATTAGCCTCATCCCTTGCCTTCTCCGGTAAGAGAAGGACAGATGAAGTTTTTAGAAATGCCTTTATTCTATTACTACTTTCGATGTGTACACTTTTGTTCTATGGGTTAGTTTGATCAAATACAAACCCGGAGATACGTTTGGTCTCAGATGAGTTGAGGTTTGCAATTCATCAATAGCTTGCGAAAAAACAGTTTTGCCGTTCGCGTTCGCTAATTCTACTTTCGAAAAACCAGCCGAAGGAAAATCGATGTGTATATCACCTTTTGTTGGATTAGGATATAATTGTGTGGACACCGATGAATTAGCATCTTCAATACCTACTACAATTGCAAAATTAAGTTTTACCTTAAGCGCAACAGCTTTGGAAAAAGCAGGCAGCGTGTACGTTCTTTCCTCGAGTGATGATATGTTGCGGTCTTCACTGGTTGTTGTTCCATTCTGAACATTGTATAAGGTAATAGTATAATTACCGGATGGCAATGCAGAAAAATCGCACGTAACGTTGGTCAAACTATTTCGATTTAAACCATCGTACACAATGGCATAAAAATTCTCGTCACTTCTAAATCCTGCTGAAGATAGTTTTGTAGTACCCAACTTTACCTCAAAGTTCCAATCGATAGGTATTCCATTATTAACAAAATCTTCGTCTTCCAAATATTGTGAAGGATACTTGAACAAATTCGACCAGGTTGTATTAGTATAATTCTCCCACAACCACATCAAATGTGGTACTTGGGTCATCACACCCGTCCAAATGGAAATACGCTGAACATCAAATGGAACATCGGCAGTGGTTACGTCTAATCCGTATTCACCGTTGATCACACCGGTGCGCGTCATTGCATTTAGTAGTGCCTTATCTTTTTCAATCTGTACCGTGAGAAGATTCGTGTTGTACAAATGATACTGCACAATGTCCAGTCCTTGTAATTCATCCATTGCCACTAAATGAGATTCGTCTGAGCTGGTTGTAACGGGATGATCAAATGCATCCTGAGCTTTAATGTATTGTCCCATTTCATCATGCCAGGTCATCACTCCCGGAAGCCATTGTGAAGTTTGATTAGGATGAGAACCTGTGAAATTCACTTCATTAAATAATTCCCATGCAAACAGATTTTGTGAGTAGCCCCAACGCGCCACAATATAACGCAATAGCTTTTTTGTTCTGGCTTTTGCTTCAGTGTTATAAAAATATTGTTCTGCTTTCGTAAGCGGTCCACCATTTACGCTATTATAAGGATTGTCAGACCAATTTGAATTTACCGTTTCTGAAAACATGCCGTGCTGAAAAATAACGATCTGCAGATATACATTGTTCGCTTCACACAAGCTAAAAATAGAATCTTGTTCCGCTGCTGCTTCCTGACTGTAAACACCGAGTCCCTTATAAAATCCGCTACCATTCTTCCATTCCAATCCTTGTCGGTCAAAAGGTACTTGCCAGTAGCGAACGATGTTTGCTCCACCTGCGCCAAGGTTATCAATGATTTTTGTATAGTTGGATGTGTTATCCCACCCGGCATTAATACCCATCGGATAAAATGGTTCGCCTGTTGTGTGACGATAATGCTGTTTACTTTCTGAATCCATTTTAACATATCCTTTTTTGTTTCCTTCACTTATTGTCAGCGGATTCAATGGTGATGTTGTTGTACCACTTGCATCGGTAAGTTGTAACTGAACCTGATGTTGCCCGGTTTGTGCAGAACTAAAACGAAGCATCCAATAACCAGCACCTTCTTCTTTTTTCCATTGATCACCCGTGGCTTGATAAGTAGCCTTCTGATAAAAAAAGCATGGTATTGTAATCGTACTTAAATCGGGTCGGGTTACAATCGCATCTACCTTAACGATGTCAGGATCGTATGCGTTGGTATAATTACCTTTCACCAAAAATATTCCTTCTACTTTTTCGTGCACCTTCGGACTGACTGACCTGAATTCAATTGTTCCCAATTTTCCCGAAGCCGGTAAAACATTAATGGTTGAATTCCAAAACGATTGATGATTGTCATTATCCTTCACGACTAATGAAACATTAAAAATTCCATCGGTTGTATAAGTATGATCGACACCATCACCCGTTGCACTCGTTCCATCTCCAAAATTCCAGGTGTACGAAGTAATCGTTCCATCAAGATCAATAGAACCGGATGCATCAAACTGAATGGATTCACCCAGGGTGATTTCGTTGGACGATAAAACTACATCAATGATGGGTTCACCATTGGGTGAAAGAGAATTAGCAAGTTTGAAATGATCGACATAAACATTGGCAGCAGCTTCATTATCTACGGATGCATTGACTTCAATACGATCAAATTCCTGATCTGTAAGGGTAGAAATATCCAGAGAACAATCTGTCCACTTGTTTGCTTCTGGTTGAAACCCATACTCCGGAGCCCAATGCTCAAGAATGGTTGTTCCGTTATTTACAAACTTTACAAAAACACGACCTTGAGTACTGCTTCTCAACTTAAAAATAAGTCGATCATTTTTTCCAACGTTCTTCTTCTCACCAAAATTCAAATAAACAGCTTGCCAGTTACCCGCTGGTTTTGGATAAAGGGCTACCTTATCACTTGTATTACCGTTCTTATCAGGATTGTCTACAACAGTTGCTCCTGCTGGTGTGAGTGTAGGTGTTAAAGTCGGTGACTCAAAATCAGCAATCGTTTGTGAATAGGAATTTATTCCTGGTAATATCAGTATTGCCAAAAAGCAAAATTTATTTATTCTCATTCGTTTCATTTTTTTCTTTGCTCTCCCAAACTAATATCCTATGCCTGCAAACCTAAATATCCAAGACCACAGTCGTAATCGATTTTGAAGGGAGCGAAACTGCATCAGCAGGTGAACTGACTGTAACTGTTTTATAAAATGAACCTGTTTTACTTTGAAAAACATTAATGGCTGTTGCTGTCTTTCCCGTCACGTTTATTTTGACAGACTCTGCAGTGGTCTTGTCATTGATTATCACTAAGGTAAGTTTCGAATTATCCGGACTGATAAACGCACTTGTAAAGATTGATCCATTGCTAGAAGTTGCCGCCACACGATGATGCCCCGCATCAATGTGTTTCGAAAAATGTTTGATGAGATGGTAGTAGGGTGTAACCTTGTAGGGCGTGGCAGCACCGCTTCCAACGCTAATCATAGCTGCATCTTCGCCTGATGCGGGTGTACTCCAGCTAAGTTTCCAATAGATGTAACCAGAAGAATTTGCGTCCACTAATGTTTTATGAATAAACAAAGCATTCGAATACCAGTCTGTTAGATTATCTGAAAACTCTGTCATCATATTAGGCTTTGTAAAGTTTCCCACACTTTTCAATGAAGAAGTTACAGTAGAAGCAGCTGTGCCTGAATTAATATTATAGGGATGAAATGCATACATCGGACAGTTTGGATTATCCTTCAACACATTCGCAAAACTTACAAAAGTTGAAACATCTTGCGACTCGGGGCCAAGCATAACCGGAACATGTGTTCTGTCCTTTATTTTATCGTAAACTTTATTGAAGGCTGTGTTATAACCAGCTAACGAAGCGGTTTCATTAATTTCCCACTTGCAGGTTGTCCATCCTGAAGTGGAAAAGGTAGGCTCATTTTGTATGCTGATATAATCAGGATCGAATGGAACATTATCCAGGACATCTACCCAATAATCTGCGAACTCATCATACATGTAACCCGATCCATCTTTTTTAAGAGTTCCCTCCTGAAGTTTACTGTTACTCTTTAATACTGTTGGTGGTCCCCACGAACTCAACAATATTTTAATGTTTGGGTTGCGCGCCATTGCCAGATCATACAATTCATTTGTTGCATCCCAATGCGATTTTGCATAATCGTTATCGACATCAGGCATATCAGCAGTTGATTTATTTGTTGGGTAATTTCCCGGGTAATACCAATTCTTAAATCGGATAATATCAATGCCGAGATCATCAAACATTAAATCAGCAATTTCCTGTTTCTTGTTATTGTTTGTTACCCAATTGCAATACCAGGTTAATGCTCCACCAAAACCTACCATTTCTTGTTTAAGATCGGCCGGATTAACGGTAATGGTATTTCCAGCAACAACCGGTGGTGGGGGTGGGGGTGGCGGTGTTGGCTCCGGATCTCCACCACAGGAAAATAAGCTTACGATAAAAAGAACGCAAAGCGCTGATAAAATTCTCTTCGCCATATTTATGTTATAAATCATTTTTAATTCCATAATAATCGTTTTACGTTTTGTTCTATTACTTCAATGCTCACCTAATCTTTCTATTCGCTTTCCTTGTGTCCTTGCATTACTGCAGTATTTACTCAATCTGAATTTTAGAAGACAAAGTTTTCGTTTTGTTCGTCAATCTCATTATATAAAGACCAGAAGGTATTTTGGTTTGTATTTCTGCAGATGATTGGTTTGCATTAACCATTTGAGTCCAAACAATACTTCCCGTTAAATCCATCAATTCGATTTTGGTAAACCCTGCTGAAGGAAAATCAATATGAATACTTCCCTTTGATGGATTTGGGTAAACAACAAAATTCTCTTTTACATCACCTTCGTTAGCCGTGATAATATTCTCACGATTCTCTACCAGAATATAACTCACTGATTTGGCGGAAGCCGTAATGACAATGCCTGAACCAATATCCATTGCTCTGGCTGGAATGGTAGTTACATTAGGAGGCCCTCCTGAAGCCAATGTTGTTCCTCTTCCATTCACTACTACCTTTCGGGAAAATTCTCCATTATCAGTTCCTCCGGTTAAGGTGTAAACATAATAGCGATCACCAAATCCAAAATGACTGATGTTGATGTTTACAGTTTGTTCCGTACTTCCTTTATTAACAACCACAATACCTGATTGTCCGGATTCAAACTTTGAAGCATAAGCCAAAATATCAGCACTACCTGAAACCGTGGAGCTCACCATGTGATCACCAAAATATTTTTGAAAATAATACATGTAGTAAAAAACAGGACGTGGATTCCATAATGTTGAATTGTCGGGCTCATCGCCTCTGCTAAACATACCATGGTCATTTCCGCCTCCGTAACCATTTGCCAAATCCCAACGACTTGCTTGACCGTATTTATTTTTGATTAACTCGCCCAGTACGATTGCCGCATGCATTCCATTTATAAATGACACTTGCTGTTTTGATCCTTCAGCAAAAATATTCCATTCTGTTAGCGCAATAGGTTTTGCTGTAACTCCAGCAGTGGTCATTGCACTGGTGACATAATTCATCATATCCGTTGTTACCTCCGCTGCTGTGTTCAGAACTTCTGCTGCTGTTGAGTTAGTAGCGTATGGTGTGTAATAACTATGAATGATGTAGTAGTCTGGAAGGTTTACCGCTTTCTCGAAAATACCCGTGTTCCAGTTTTTGTCTGTATTGTTCCACCAAGTTGCTGGTTCTTCCTGAAGAAGCTGGGCACCAATGTGAATCGTTGCGCCAATTTCATCTGCAGCCTTACGCATGGAGTCTGCAAAAATTTTAAAATGCTCTCCATATATATTGCCGGTAATAATTTCAGGTTGTCCATCCTGATTATCACTTACCTTAATTCGATGACCAGCTTGCCAGGTACCGTTACTTTCATTTCCAATTTCCCAAAACTTTGTGCGTCCATTGTCATAGCGAACCCAATCTGCAGCAAGATGCGCTGCCTGCGAAACAGGAAACATATCTTTGCTATATCGAGCATAGGCATAGTTAACCGTTATGATCCCTGTGCTCTCTGTCATATCCAGCATCTCATAGTAATTATCAAGAGACATCGTCCAGCTATCGGTATTGCCGCCATACCAATAGTCATACGAATTACCTGCCACACCATCAGCATTCAACAAAAATTCAGGAACATCTGGTGGAAGGTCATTTTTTGTTTTCGCATTCCAGAAATAAACGCTGCTGAGATTGCCACCCGGAAAGCGAAGAAGATTTGGGGAAAGTGTTTTAATATGATTAATCAACGTTGGCTGATCCACCATCTGCGTCATGTAGATATTTGCATTATTCCCGAACACATATTTAGATACAGGAGTAATAACATTTGTAAAATCAACCGAGACTGAGGTTGTACCCGGTCGTGTTGGTTTCGCAAATTCCTCTGATGAAGGATTGGTTATGGATTTAGGCTCTGCATCATCCAGAAAAAATCCTTGTGGGTTTTGTGCGAATGCTGGAGTTGTAAAAAATAAAATCAGGAATACGATGTGATACCTTTTCATAATTACTTTTAAAATATGTCTATTCTATCTCTATTTAAAAAACTCAAACCCTTCGTTCTCAATCATTCTTGCTCGCTCCTTAACCGATATGTTTTTATATTCTGATTATTGATTCCTGTCATGAGTATATCATCTGCTACGATGAAACTCCTAACGTCTCCACTCAGGCTCAAACCAGACAGCGAAGGCTTCAGTACTGTAAATTTTCCTTTTCCATTATTCAATGCTACGATACCACAGTTACCGGTTAGCTTTCCTGTTCTGGCACGTGTTGCTGATAAATTACCTCCTGCTACAAGATCCAAATTCCCATCTCCGTTTACATCCATTGCCACCATTGAAAAAACGGGAGCAAATTGAAATTCCATAGGTAATGGTTCAGCGGAAAATTTTCCAGCATTATTTCTAAACAAGCACGACTGCAAAGTATATGCTGTCAGCACGTTTGATTTTTTTATCTCATCCGCATTCAGAACATCGGCCATCTTTGCATTAGCGTACGATTTATAATTGGTAAACCGCTTTTTAAAAGAAGGTAATTGTTCTGTCAACTCATCGCGGGAAGCGTATGGATAACTGGCGTCCAAAATGAAATATTCAAGAATAGGATCGATCGAACCATTGTTATCATAATCCCCATAATACATTTTGATTGGATGATCAATTGATGGCTTCATCTGATTATTCATTCCATAATTTCCGGCAACCAGATCGATATCTCCATCACCATCAAAATCATTTCCGGCTATACTGCACCAAAATCCTTCTGTATGTGCACCAACATAGCTGGAAGATTGATCTTGTAATTGTCCTTTGGTATTGATGTAAACTTTCAATGGCATCTATTCACCTGTTACAACTAAATCTTCCAAACCATCTTTATTCAGATCAACCCACAAAGCATCGGTCACCATACCTATATTCTGTATAGGTTTTGATATCACATTATCAATCGAGAAGTTGCCTTTACCATCGTTTAACAGTATGTAACTTTCAGGACATTCAGGATACTTACCCGGAATAAGTCT
>DAIQPD010000198.1:0-7604 GCA_036787535.1 Chryseolinea sp. | reverse complement strand
AAAGTTATATAATATTAGTTTATGATAATTTTGTTGAGTAGATTTTGTCTGATAGGGATAAATACTTCTATCCGCATTTCCTGATGTTATAACCGATCCATTTGTTCCTGTAGAATTGGCAGGCATATTCGCAAAATCAATAAGCTGTCCATTGAGAGGGCTATTCGGATTGTTCGCTAAATATTTTCTTACAAAATTATGGTTGGCATTTCTAATATCATTATCAGGATCATCATAAGCATTGTTGATGAAGTATTGAGATGGTGCCATAAAGCCAACACCTCTACCTCCAGAATAATCGCCTACAGGCCAATTGAAAGGCGCTACTCCATTTACTCTCAAATCACGAATCAGAGGAGGATGAACTCGTTCAAGCAAAAATGATCCGGCCTGAGCAGAGGAAACAGCTGACCCACCAAGAACATCGGTCTCAATTTGTATAACCCAAATTGCTTCTTTGTTGTTGGCCGTTATTCTATTTTGGTTTTTGGCTTGAAACATATCCCAATAAACATCTCCTGGCACTACACTCACTCTGGATCCATATCTTGTTACCATCAAGTCTGTATTGGCATCATCGATAACAACAGTAGCTGCATCGACTGCCTTCTGAAACTGACCATCGGCCAGATAAACTTCAGCAAGTAAATGCTGTGCCGCTAAGTTTGATACCTCACCATCGCGTACTGCGGTTATTGCCGGAAGATTTAGGGTACAGAAAGTTAAATCTGAAATTATTTGAGCATACACTTCTTGTCTGGTTGCTCTGACAAAGTCTACTTTTTCTGTTGTAATTTCTTCTGTGATCAAGGGAACCCCACCAAAAAGATAAGCGAGGTTGCGATACCCAAAGGCTCTGAAGAATTTAGCTTTTGCCTCAAAGGCTACCTTATCGGCATCGCTTAATTGCGAACTTGGAATTCTACTCAGAACAGTGTTGGCTTCCGAAACAATCTTGTAAAGCCAACCCCAGTGATTGTTCCACCCGGACTGTGGTCCAAATTCAGTATTGAAATTTGAATTCCCATTGGCAATCTGATAGGTAATGTCCGTATGGTAAATATATTCCATCGGGTTGTAATCATTTCGCGTAAAGAACTCAGTGCGTACCAAACCATAAAGGTTATTGATTGATGCGTTGAAGTCATCTTTGTTTGAAAAAGCGTTAGCTGTACTCAAAAAATCGATCGGCTTCTCATCGAGAAAATCACTCCCACAGGATGTACTACCTATAACAAGGAGAATAAGTAAATATATTTTTATTGTTTTCATGTTATCTTTTCGTTTGAAATTAAAGGATTAATACGTGATGCTCAGTCCAACGGTATAGGCCCTTAACACGGGTCTGGCATTTGTATCAAGACCGGTCGGATAAACTGTTGGAGGAGTCGTATTATTATCAACGCGCACTGATTCTGGATCCCAGCCTTCCCATTTAGTCCAGGTAATAAGATTCTTTCCGCTTACGAATATGCTGAAGTTCGTTGTGTTCAACTTTTTCAACAACGTGTTGGCAAGGTTGTATGACAACGACACATCCTGTAACCTAACAAAGCTTCTGCTTTGATACATACCTGGTTCAGCCACAGCATGTGAACCAGAAATGACGCGTGGGTACTTGCCGTTCGGATTGCTCGGTGACCAATAATCCATCCCAACAAAATCATTCCAGCGAATGGTATTATCTTCGCGCCAGTATTGAGGTGTATTATTTGCAAACGGTCTGTTAATTCCCATGTATCCATTTTTGCCACCTTGAACCGAATTGAGGAAGATACTCAGGTTAAAGCCTTTGTAACTAAGATTGTTTATAAGACTCCAACGGTAAGCTGGTTCTTGTCTTCCCAGGTATTTCCTATCATCAGCCGCTCTTATTTGACCATCAATATTCTGATCAACAACTCGCATTGAGCCAATCGGAAAACCAGGTAGTCTGTCATCATCCAGATCATACACCCCGTCAGTTTGATAGTCGTAAATAGATGCAATTGATTTACCAATAAAAAGATTGCTCGAAATTAAATCATCCTCTTTTCCATCGGCATTCAAATCTTGTCCTGTTAGTTTAACAATTTTGTTTGTGTTCGTAGAGAAAACAAGAGTGGCAGACCAATTAAAGTCACCCTTCGTCATAATCTCCTGAGTAATTTTTGCTTCAAACCCCTTGTTGTTGATTTGGCCAAGATTAGTGCTGATCAGATCAAAACCTGTAGCAGATGGTATTTGCACATCGTATAACAAATCATACGTGTTATTATTATAAAACTCCAAACTACCGGTTGTCTTATAATTGAATAAGCTGAAGTCCACTCCAATGTTCAATCCTTTTGTGCGCTCCCATTTAAGGTCATCATTACCAAGGGTGCTGACTTGCTGACCAAATTGAGTCGATGTGTTATCACCATAAACGTACGCTGCACTGGTAGTAAGTCTTGATAATGATTTATATCGGGAAGTTTGGTTTCCTATTTCACCATAACCCACGCGTAACTTCAATTGATCCACTTTTTCCAAACTCTGCATAAATCCTTCTTCCGATATGACCCAACCAAAAGCAACGGTTGGGAAAACTGCAGTCTTATTATTCTTGGCAAAGGCTGAGTATCCATCTCTTCGAACCGTAGCCGTTAATAAGTATCGGTTATTATACTTGTAGTTAACTCTGGCCATTTGATAACTCAGTGACTCTTCCCATGCATCTGAATTTGCCAATTGTGTTGTAGCAAGTGCCAGATCGTTGTAACTAAGTGTTAACCGTGAAAAACCTCTGCCCTCTGAGAATGTACTGTTGTATTTACGTTCAATGGCTCCATAAAGCAAGGTTGCGCCTATCTCATGATTTCCAAACGTCTTCGTGTACGATAGAATATTATCAAATGTGTAATCGTAATATTCCTGGTTTTCTTTGTATGCTCTGCCCGCCTGGCCATTGTCATACTTGCTTGCATAATAATGTTGATCGGTTCTATAATTGTTACCAAAATTCATGCGATACTTTAATCCCTTCAAAAACGGGAAGTCGATTTCAGTGTAGAGATTTGCGAACAAATAATTGTGACGCTCTCTGTCATCTACCAAATAGGTAATGAATGGGTTAAGCTCAATCGTATTGGTTGGCGAAATAATAAGATTACCATTTGCATCGTACGGAACAAGAAGAGGAGATGACCGGATAAGAGAACCTAAGGCAGGTTCAGCACCATCCTGATTAACAAACGATCCGGAAGAAGCCAGTCCAATCTTCCACCAATCCAACGGTTTAACTTCAAGGTTGGCCCGTAGTGTTTTTCTTTTGAAGTTATCATTAACAATAATACCTTTTTGATCTACAAGTGCACCGGATAAAAGATAGTTAACTTTATCGGTGCCACCGGATATGCTTAAGTTGTTTTCAAAAATGGATCCTGATTGCGTACCTGCCTTCCACCAATTATAATCGTTAGGTAACAATTCTCCATCAGTACCTCGCATCGAACCATCCACAACATTTTTCACATTGAATGCAGGGTCAGGTTCGGTGTAACCTGATGCTGCGGTATATGCTTGCGTATAAAAAGCTTCCGTAAGCCCGGCCAAATATTGCTCTCTATTATTCGGCACAAAATCTCCTACCGTAGGTTGCTGTGAAGTATACAGAGTCTTAAATGAAATCTGGGGCTTACCAGGCTTGCCTCTCTTGGAAGTGATGAGTATTACACCGTTAGCTGCTTGTGCTCCATACACTGCAGTTGAGCTTGCATCTTTCAAGACATCAATGGAGGCGATGTCATCGGGGTTGATTGATGAAAGCGAGCCATTGTACTGAATACCATCCAGGATTATTAAAACATCCTGATTTCCACCCAGCGTAACTCTACCGCGAATCGAAATCTGAGGTGTGGCACCAGCAGAAGTTGCTACTCCCACATTTAAACCCGGAACCGTTCCTTGCATGAATTGGCCAAGGTTAGTATTGGGGGCTTGTTGAAACGATGTCAAATCAACACTCGCCACCGCACCCGTTAAATCTATTTTCTTCTGAGTACCATAACCAACAACAACCACTTCAGAGAGTGATTCAACACTGGGAGCAAGACTCACATCAATCGTAGTTTGGCTACCAATAATAATCTCTTGTGTAATGTACCCAATAAATGAAACCACCAGTACAGCATTACTGCCGTCTCCGACAGAAAGAGAATAAGCACCATCTGAATCGGAAGTAGTTCCGGATGCAGTTCCTTTAATAAGAATGTTTACACCGGGCATTCCTACCCCATTTTCATCCACTATTTTTCCTTTAATAATAGACTGCGCATTTGCCAAAGGCCCACACAGGGCCAGCGAAAGAAAAAGCATAAACCCTAAAAGCCAGCGACACCGACCGAGGTTTAAATCCTTAATAAGTAAAGTTGTTTTTTGCATAGGTAATTTGGTTTTGATGGTTTATTCGAAATCGTTTGCAATTTCTCGGCAAAAGGAGCCCCTGTTTTTTAAGGATCCATTCGCTAAGCCATCACTAAGGTCAGGTATTGAAATAAAAAATGCAACCGATTGCAAAAATATTATTCATCAATGCCAAAATTTTGCTTAATTAATCATTTAAATCGATTAAAATTTATGCAACCGATATTATTAAAAATTTCAAAAACGGCTGATTCCAATATGAATTATGGAGTTTAGCATTGTATTTTGCACCCCTTTAGACCCAGACATCTTTAAACATGAGTATTCAAAAGGCGACAACCATCTATGATATTGCTGAAGCGCTAAGTTTATCACCTGCCACCGTAAGTCGGGGTCTAAAAGAACATCCGGCCATTCGTAAAGAGACACGCAAGCGGATTTTAGATAAGGCAAACGAGATGGGATACCAGGCAAATTCCTTTGCCAGCAACCTGAGGAGAAATAGAACCAATACCATTGGTGTGATTGTGCCGCGACTGAATAGCTATTTTATGTCTACCGTAATTGCGGGTATAGAAAGAGTCGCCAACAAGTCTGGCTACAATCTTCTTATCAGCCAGTCGATGGAATCTATTACTAAAGAAATGGCCAATGTAAAAACCATGTTTAATACCAGGGTTGATGGGTTAATGGTTTCCCTTGCTTATGATACAGAAGATGTCGATCACTTTGAGATGCTGCTGCGCAAAGGAATACCTCTTATTTTCTTTGACCGTATTTTTGAACATCCAAATTGCACAAGCATTACCATTGATAATTACAAAGCAGGATATGAAGTAACGAATCATTTAATTGAGCAGGGGTGCAAGCGCATTGCTCATATTACGGCAAGTCAAAAACGAAATGTTTATGCTGACCGGCTGAGAGGATATAAAGATGCTTTAGCAAATAAGGGTATTCCATTCGATAAGAAACTTGTTTTCATTAATAACCTCAGTGATCAGGCAGGTATAGAAGTTACACGCTCAATTCTTGAAATGAAAACATTACCCGATGGAATCTTTTCTGCCAATGATGCCTGTGCCGTGAGCTGTATTCGGGAATTGAAAGAAGCTGGAATTAAAATACCTGAACAAATTGCTGTTGCAGGATTCAATAATGATCCGCTATCAAAAGTGATTAAACCCAATCTCACTACAGTGGAGTACCCGGGTGAAGAAATGGGCGAGATGGCGGCATCTACTTTAATTCGAAGATTGGATCGTTTGGAGGGTGCTAACTTAAACTCTATAGTTCTGCGCCACGAACTGATTGTACGAGAATCTTCAAAAAGAAAATAGTCGTCTTGTATAGGATTAGAACTTTCTGTTCTCTTCCAATGAAAATCTAATTGATTAAATATATTTGCACTTTATTTTACCTAACTCAAGAAGATGACAACAGAACAGTTGAAAGACTTGAAGGCTCGCACCTCCGCCTTAAGGAGGTATCTTTGACTACGATCGTAAGTGCCTCGAAATAACGGACGAAGAAAACATCTCACATCAAGCAGATTTTTGGAACAATCCTAAACAAGCAGAAGTCATTTTAAAAAACATTCGCACCAAAAAAGTGTGGACGGATGCATTCGACAAAGTAAGTAAACTTGTGGATGACCTCGATGTACTCAACGAATTTCATGAAGCAGGTGATGTAGGTGAAGATGAATTGGATCGCGATTTTCAAAAAACGGCTAAGGCTGTAGAAGAACTTGAATTCAAAAAAATGCTAAGCGGTGAAGAAGATCAGCTTAGTGCCGTTATCGAGATTAATCCGGGAGCAGGTGGAACGGAAAGTCAGGACTGGGCAGATATGCTCAACCGTATGTATATCATGTGGGGTGAGAAGAGTGGTTATAAGGTATCACAGATCGATTATCAATCTGGCGATGTGGCGGGTATAAAATCGGCAACTGTTGAAATTGATGGGCCCTTTGCGTATGGAAAACTAAAGTCGGAAATTGGTGTACATAGATTGGTGCGCATCTCTCCTTTCGATTCCAATCAAAGAAGACACACATCATTTGCATCCATTTTTGTTTATCCAAAAGTTGACGACTCCATTCAAATCGAAATCAACCCGGCAGATATTGAATTGCATACATCTCGCTCAGGTGGTGCCGGTGGTCAGAACGTAAACAAAGTTGAAACAAAAGTTCAGCTCACACACAAACCAACCGGTATTGTAATTGTGTGTCAGGTAGAACGTTCACAGCATGCAAACCGCGAGCGCGCCATGCAAATGTTGAAGTCGAAGTTGTATCAGCTTGAAATGGACAAACGCAATGCCGCGCGCGATAAAGTGGAAGCTGGAAAAATGCGAATTGATTTTGGTTCGCAAATCCGAAATTATGTTTTGCATCCATATAAACTTGTGAAGGATGCGCGAACAGGTGAAGAAAGTCATGATGCCCAAAGTGTGTTGGATGGAGATCTCGATGATTTTATTAAAGCCTTTTTATTAGGAGCTCAAGAAATACCTCAGCAACAATAGCAGTTCAGTATTAAAGACCCAACGCAAGACTTGATTCAAACCAAAATATACACTACTCAATTCTGGTTAGTTTGTTTAAGCTCGCTGTTATTCTTCGCGAGCTTTAATATGTTAATTCCTGAGCTTCCTGAATACCTAACCAATCTTGGCGGTGGAGAATACAAGGGACTGATCATTTCATTGTTCACCCTTACGGCAATGATCTCGCGCCCCTTCAGTGGCAAGTTAGCGGATAAGATTGGGCGTGTACCGGTGATGATGGTAGGATCAACAGTTTGCTTTATTTGCAGTTTGATTTATCCTGTTCTGACTTCGGTTTCTGGATTTCTAATTCTGCGTTTTGTACATGGTTTCTCCACAGGCTTCACACCTACTGGACAAACCGCCTACCTATCGGATATCATTCCTGCTCACCGAAGAGGTGAAGCAATGGGTTTACTCGGAACTGCCGGAACAATTGGAATGGCCAGTGGCCCAGCCATTGGTGGAACATTATCAAACCAATTTGGATTGAACTTTATGTTCTATTGTTCTTCAGCATTCGCAATCTTATCTGTTCTAATTTTAATTGGAATAAAAGAAACCGTATCCGACAAGCATACATTTCATTTACGGTTGTTAAAGGTAAAAAAAGTTGATCTATTCGAACCGCGCGTTTGGAAACCTTGTCTTGTAATGGTGCTATG
>DAIQPD010000197.1:0-7627 GCA_036787535.1 Chryseolinea sp. | reverse complement strand
TGAAATTTTTGCAAAAAACGAAGCGGATGCCATTGTGATAACACATGGTACAGATACGCAGGAAGAGACAGCATACTTTCTTGATCTTGTTATTCCTTCTGATAAACCAGTTGTATTGACTGGCTCCATGCGTCCGGCAACAGCCATCAGTGCAGATGGTCCAAAAAATTTGTATGATGCGATTACCGTAGCGATCAATCCTGCAACCAAAGGCAGAGGCGTGTTGGTTAGTTTCAACGAAGGTATTTTTGATGCACGCGAAGTGATGAAGTTGAGCACTACAAAAACAAATGCTTTTGGATCTCCTAATACAGGCGCAGTGGGTCAGGCTTATGATGGCCGGGTAGAATATTATTCTTCTTCTGATCGTGAACGCGATCCTAAAAAACCAATTGAGCTAAAGGCGGATACAAAATTACCAAGAGTAGATATTGTGTACATGTACGCAGATGCACCTTCTGATATGATTGATATGTTGGTTGCTAAAAAAGTTGACGGAATTGTTATTGCTGGTGTTGGAAATGGTAACATGAACAAGGCGTATATGGATGCTGTGAAAAAAGCGGTAGCTGCAGGAATTATTGTTTGCCGTGCAAGTCGTGCTCCTTCAGGCAGAGTGGTTCTTCATGATGAGATTGATGATGAAAAATTGGGTACCATTGTTTCGGATGATCTTACTGCTCAGAAAGCACGAGTATTATTAATGCTTGCCCTTACCAGAACAAAAGATAAAAAACAACTTCAGGAAATTTTCTTTACCTATTAAATCGTTGACGGTTGTTCGTTGTGGGTTGATCGAACATCGAACAACGATCCTAAAACTAAACTAAGATGAACAATATAAAATATATTAAACTATTGTCGTTGGTGATACTTATTGGCTTTCAATGTGCGTTGGCACAGAAAAAACCACGCACCGAACCAACACCAGCAACCCGCACAGAAAAAGATTTGCTAGGTGAAAAGCAAATACCTTTTGATGCTTACTATGGAGTTCAAACTGCCCGTGCTCTGGAGAATTTTCAGGTAAGTGGAATGAAAACAAATTTCTACCCCGACTATGTGAAAGCCTATGCTATCGTAAAGTTAGCCGCAGCCCGGGCCAATGCAGAAGATGGTCGGTTGAAGAAAGAAAAATTGGATGCCATTGAGAAAGCTTGTCTTGCTGTAATGGATGGAAAGTATCACGATCAGTTTATTGTGGATTTGTATCAAGGTGGTGCAGGTACTTCTGCCAACATGAATTCATGCGAAGTGCTTGCCAACATAGCGTTGGAAATGAGTGGTCATAAAAAAGGTGAATACCAATTCATTGAACCACACGATGATTTAAACATGGGTCAATCGACCAACGATGTTTACCCCACAGCCATTAAAGTTGCCCTGATCCTTCACAATGAAAAACTTATCAAAGAAGCAGAAGCACTTTCTCAATCCTTTCATAAGAAAGGGGATGAGTTTAAGAACATCGTTAAGATGGGTCGCACCGAAGGTCAAGATGCGGTACCGATGACGGTTGGTCAGGAGTTTCATGCCTTTGGCAATCAGCTTGACGCTGAAATCGCAGCATTGAAGCGTGCAGAAACTTTTCTGTATGAGCAAAACATGGGCGCAACGGCCATAGGTACCGGCATCACCGCTTCACCAGGATACGCTGAAAAATGTGCCGTGCACCTAGCGAAAATCACTGGTAAGCCGATCGTGATGAGCAAAGACCTTATCGCAGCAACTAGCAGTCAGCAAGGATTTGTAGTATACTCATCAGCATTAAAAAGCTATGCGATTGCACTATCTAAAATCAGCAGTGACTTAATTTTCCTGGCATCTGGTCCACGTACAGGTATTTTCGAAATCAATCTTCCTGCCCTACAACCAGGTTCTTCCATCATGCCCGGAAAAGTAAATCCGGTGATGCCTGAGTTGATGAATGAAGTCTGTTTCAAGGTAATTGGAAATGATCTGACGGTAACACTTGCAGCACACTCAGGACTTCTTCAGCTTAATGCATTTGAACCGGTTGAAGCGATTGCCATGTTTGAGTCACAAGGCTTGTTGTTCAAATCCTTACCACTTTTCCGCAAGCAGTGTATTGACGGAATTACGGTGAACGAAGATGTTCAAAAAAGAAACATTGAACGCAGCATAGGTATTGTTACCGCACTCAATCCTGTTCTCGGATATGAAAAAACAACGGAACTCGCGAAGGAAGCACTTCAAAGCGGCAAAGGTATTCTTGAACTTATCCGTGAGAAAAAGCTATTGACCGAAGATCAGATTAAAAAGCTAATGGATCCTGTTACATTAACAGGGCAGAAATAGTAATATCAAAAACGAAACTGACTTTGATGAATAGACTTTAAGCGATAATGTTATGAAATCATTCAAAAGCATAAAATGGATTCTATTGTTTTTGATCCTACCTGCATTCAGTTGGGCACAAAAAACGGAACGACAAGTAGGAGATACTACCAAATACAAAACACTGATTCCTGAAGAAAAGCAGGGGCTATTAAAGAACGTGAGTGTGATTGCGAACATGAACTTCGCGCTTCGCAATGAATTTGTTGACAACGAATACACAAAGACACGTTTCAGAAATGAACAATTCAGATTAGAGATCCGGGGCCAGGTACATGAAAAAGTGTACTTCCGTTTTCGCGATCGTTACACTCGTGCTCAGACATCAGAATCCATTGACAACCTCAGTCGTTCTGTAGACCTTGCGTATCTGCGATTTGATTTATCTGAAAAATTCAGTCTCTCTGCTGGAAAAATGTGTGCTGACTGGGGCGCATGGGAATTTGATTGGAACCCAATTGACATCTATGAGTATTCTGATATTGTTGAGTACGCAGATAACTTTCTTACCGGTGTTGGAGCCACCTTCACTCCTAACGCCAAGCACCAATTTACTTTTCAGGTGCTGGATTCCAGAACCAAATCCTTTGATGAATTGTATGGCGAGAGTCAGCCAAACTTTACAGAATCAAAAGTACCATTGGCTTTTGTAGCGAACTGGCGAGGTAACTTGTTCGATGGAAAATTTAAAACCATCTGGTCTTACTCTTTATTTAATGAAGCTCAGGATTTAGATGGTAAAAGTGCGAACATGAATTACATCGCTTTGGGTAATGAGCTTAACCTCGGTAAATTCAGATTCATCTACGATTTAAAATGGAGCCTTGAAGATTTAGATAGAACGACTGTCGTGAGTGAAACTATTAAAGCGAGTGGCTTATATGACTATTCGGTGGCCAACACCACGTACGTTGGCCACTGGGTAAACTTTCGTTATCGCATAACCCCCAAAGTTGATTTTACGCTGGTGGGTATGTTGGACATTGCGCGTTGGAAGAACAGTGATAATGATCCATCAAATACGACAGGTGAAACACATATTCGTAACGCCTGGGGTTATATTCCAGCCATTGAATATTATCCATGGAGCGATTTGAATATCAAATTTTTCGCTAACTGGGTAGGTCGTGTATATAAATATTCTGACTACGCTAAAACTAGTTTAGGTGCATCTGATTACACTACTGGTAGATTTACTGTTGGATTTATTTCACCATTAGGTATCCTGTAAAAACACTTTAACAATTAAATACAACCTCGTACGTTTGCAAAAAAAATAAAAACAAACTGATGAAAACTATGAAACGATTTCTCTTAATGATTGTGGTGACTTCCATGATGTGGGGTTGCTATCCCGGTGGAGCTGAGTTTGTCGAAGACACCGATGCCGTATTGACAACATTCGATAGCAAATTTGATTTTGCGAGCAAGAATAAGTATGCCAGACCAGATAAGATTGTTGTTGATGTTGAGATCGACAATGGAGACACAACCTATGTCTACATGAAAGATGTTTTTGCCCAAACCATCTTTGATGCGATTGATGAAAACATGGAAGAGTTGGGTTGGACATTGGTGGACATCAGCGAGGAACCGGATCTTCTTCTCAATCCGGCAGCCATCAAGAGCACAACATACTTTTACAGTTACTGGTATGACTGGTGGTATGGTGGATGGTATGGTGGTTATTGGGGATGGTATTATCCTCCATACTACACCATCAGCAGCTATACTACAGGTTCATTGATCTTTACACTGGTTGATCCGAATGCCGGAGAAGACAGTCCGATCAACCAATCGCAAGCTTCATGGGTTGCTGTTATGAATGGACTTTATGTAGGCACATACAATGTCAGCCGCGTCACAACTGCGATCGATGATGCCTTTGAACAGTCACCTTATCTTAAAACCAATTAATTAAAACGCCATGAAAAAAATATTTTTAACATTCGCTCTTGGCCTTCTTTTAATTGGAGGGCTCAAAGCTCAGACCAACAGTGTTGCTGCCATTACATACTCAATCGGTTTTGGTTCAGGCGATATGGGAGATTTTATTTCGCAACCGAGTTTCCGTGGTGCTAATTTCGATTTTAGAAAAATAATTGCACCAAATATTGGTGTGGGCTTTTCAATAGGCTGGAATACTTTCTACCAGTCCCAAAGTAAAGATTCCTACACCTCTGGTAATACCACCCTTACAGGAAAGCAATATCGCTACAGCAACAACGTGCCAATGCTGGCGAGCGCAACGTATTTTATAAAGCCTGGTGAAAAAATTAATCCATTTGTCGGACTGGGTATTGGAACAATTTATACCCGAAGAAACACCGATATGAATTTGTACACACTGGAACAGGAAGCATGGAATTTCGCGTTACAACCTGAAGTAGGAGTATTGTATTCGTTGAATGATCAAGCTGCCATTACTCTGTCTGGAAAATTTAATCAAGGATTTAAGGCCGGTAGCGAGCTAACTGAATCACAATCGTTCTTCACCTTGAATATTGGATTTGCATTTATTAAATAATTAAAGTTGTAAGCATTGCATCATGTACCTATCTGGCAGCGGCATTAACAGGGTTACCCAACTGGTTTGCCTATTGGTTGTAATTCTGTTAATTCCGTTTGCTTCGATTGCCCAACAAAAACCCGATGTGATACCAGACGGAACACAGGGTGAAATGTTGGAAGTGTTACAGACCGACACTGTCCCCGATAAATGGCGCGACAAGCGTTGGAGATTATTTCCTGGGCGGTTTACTTCTTTCAAATTTGGTGGGGGATTTCTCTACGAATTCGCAGGGTACAAGCAAGATGGAGTTGCAAAGCAACAAATGGATTCCATCGGCAGTGTGCTTGAACATGCTTTCTCGGTTCGTGACTTCCGAATTACTGCGAGCGGGAAATTAAAAACTAAACGAACCATTACGTGGAAGGCTGGCTTTATGTACGATGATGCCAATCGCCAATGGTTTGTGCGCGAAACAGGAATGATGATCGATGTACCTGAGCTCTGGGGAAAGTTTTTCATTGGCCGCACCAAAGAAGGATTCTCAATGAACAAAGTCATGGTTGGTTATGCCGGCTGGACAATGGAACGGCAAATGGCGATTGATGTCATTCCGATTCTTGCCGATGGAATAAAATGGCTTGGCTATTTACCGAAGCCGCGAATATTCTGGAATGCGGGCGCCTATGCTGACTGGTTATCAAAAGGTCAATCATTCTCTACGTTCAAATGGCAGGTTGCTGTCCGCACTGGATTCTTGCCCCTGTACCGACCGGAAAAAAATGAAGTGTTTCACATTGGCGTTGACTACCGATATGGCGTTCCTGTGAAAGATGAAATTCGTCTTCGGTCACGACCAGAAGCTGATCCTTCTTTTCACTTCATTGATACAGGTAAATTTCCATCCGATTATTCAAATCACATTGGTGGTGAAGCGTACTACTGTCGTGGTCCTTTGATGCTCGGATCAGAAATCTACTGGCATGGCTTTCATTCAACACAAGTAAACGATCCAATGTTCTTTGGTGGAGAAGTTGTAGCCAGCTACATGCTTACAGGCGAATCCCGTCCATATTATACTTCGACCGCTATACTTGGTTTTGTGCCTGTGAAAAGGTCTGTGTTTAAAGGAGGACCTGGTGCATGGGAAGTTTTAGTGCGCGCTTCAACCCTCGACCTTGTTGGTGGAACGATACAAGGAGGAAAATTCTGGAGGATCACACCGATGGTGAACTGGTATTTATCCAAAGACATACGCCTTGATTTAGTTTATGGATATGGAGTGTTGAATCGCTTCGGATTAAAAGGTGCCAATCAATTTTTTCAAAGTCGAATTCAACTCACATTATTATAGTAGCGCGACATGTCAAAGTGCAAATCATTCAAACGATATTGCTTATATTAAAGCAGTAATTCTACCTATCCCTAAACACCTATATCATGAAAATTAAAATTCTTTTTATTCTCCTCTTGAGTGGTTTCATAACCTTCGGACAAAGCAAGAAAGAAAAAGAACAAGCTCAAAAAGATGCGCAAGCCAAGCTTGATACCTTAACCAAGTCGAATGCAGCATTGACAATAAAGTCAGATTCACTATCGAAAGAATTAGAGAAGTATTTTGGATTATACACCGTCATTAAAGATAAGGTAGTAAAGAAGGATTTTGATCCGGCTAAAATGGCTGCCATTATTGACTCATTAAAAACCGGTCGTGACTCGCTTACGCTAAAGCTTGCAGCAGCAAGTGTGAAGAAAGCGCAGCCGCTGGATTCTTTGACAGTAGCAAAAATCGATTCTTTGAAAAAAGAAAGTGAAGGACTTCTATATACTGTTAACCTGCTTCGTGGAAAGCCCGCAAAAAGCCCACAGAATGCTAAGGAGTTTATAGGCACTTGGAATCTGGTGCTTCGTAAGGTAAAAATTACGGGTACTGCACCCCGAAGTGGTATTGTCGATATTTCAGATGAGCCTCTTGTAAAAACTGCAACCCCACTTGAAACTAATCCAGTTACTCAACTCACTTTTATCGATGCTGAATTCGCTGAGTTTACGTTTAAGAATGGTGAAAAAGGAAAGGGCTATTATGTTATTGATAACTTCAGTGCTACTAAATCATACTTCATTGATTTCAAAGGTACCAAAGCTGACTTTCGAATGTACTTTATGAATACGGTGGTAGGTCCTCGAATATCCTTTGAAGTACCAGGTACAACAGGTGTTTATTATTTCGGTCAGATGACCCAGTGATGAATGTATACTTGGCATCAAGAATTTTGTAGAAGGGATTTTGTACGTTAAGCATGAGCAAACGAATTATTATTTTTTTCATCGCCTTTTCGTTTCAACTTAATGGCAGAGCACAGCAGCATGAGCAGCTCTGGTTAGATTATCAAGTTGATTATCCTTTCGCGAACAAATATCTTTTGGAAGTAGCGCCAAGTTATCAAACACTTTTATCAAAAGAGAACAAGTGGAGAAGTCTGGCATTGAGTACTACGTTTGAATATATCCTATTCACACGTATGGATCTGACATTGGAAGTTCCTTTTGCATACACACTTCAAAAAGAAGGTACTAGTTCGTGGGAGATCTCACCGCTTCTAGGCACTCGCCTACATATTACTCAGAACAGAAGGATTGACACACGGTTAGTGTTGCGATATCAGCAACGCTATTTCAAACAAATAGAAGAGAATGATTGGGACATCAGTAACCGAACTCGAATTAAAGGAGAAGTTTTAGTTTGCATTAACGGCCCCA
>DAIQPD010000196.1:0-7722 GCA_036787535.1 Chryseolinea sp. | reverse complement strand
CAACTATCCATATTTTACAACGGTCAACGCTGATTTTGTAAACGCTGCAGACGGTGATAGTAACCTCAGGTATGTAGGAGCCACAGGTTCGCGAAAAATAACGGTTAACCTGACTTCCAAAACTGTTACATTAGAGTAAAACATAATATATCTGAAGTTGAAAAAAATCAGAGGAGTCTCTCCTCTGATTTTTTACTTTTTAAATGGTGTGTTGATTCGTTGCTGATGATGAAATTCCTTTTTCGAGCATTTGGTATTCTACTTTTTTTTGTGACCCTTTTATTAGAAGGCTGTCAATCAAGACCTGATGCGCTTTTTACTAAGCTGCTTCCAGAGAATTCAGGAATCAACTTTGAAAATAGAATTGAAGAATCAGATTCCATAAACATTCTGAGTTACGAATACACCTACAATGGTGGAGGTGTTGCCGCTGGCGATTTTAATAACGATGGATTGTGCGATTTATATTTTACAGGTAATACGATTAGCAATCGTCTTTACCTTAATCAAGGAAATCTTAAATTCAAAGACATCACCGAAAGTGCCGGAGTGAACGGGAGAAAACTTTGGAAGACCGGTGTTACTGCTGTTGATATTAATGCTGATGGGTGGTTGGATCTTTACGTGTGCTATTCAGGACCCAATGTAAACCAATCACTATCCAACCAACTTTTTATAAACAATGGCAGTGAGAAAGGTGGTGAACCAACCTTTACTGAAAGTGCCAAAGAGTATGGCCTGGGTGCTCAAGATACCTATTCAACACAGGCTTCCTTTTTTGATTACGATAGAGATGGTGATCTCGATATGTTTTTGATCAACCATGGAAATCATTTCTACTCACCCTTCATCAATACAAATAAGTTACGAACAATGCGTCATCCACAGTTTGGTAACCGACTTTACCGCAATGACACTTTCAATGGTGATTCGATTAATCAGAAAAATCATTTCACTGAAGTTAGTCAGCAGGCAGGTGTTCATGGAGGTGGTATAAACTTTAGTCTGGGTGTTTCCATCAGTGATATCAACAACGATGGATGGCCGGATATTTATGTTACCAATGATTATGAAGAACAAGATTTTTTTTATCTGAACAATCGTGACGGAACATTTAAAGATTGTACTAAAAATTCGTTCAGCCATTTATCCAGAAATGGAATGGGTACCGATATCGCTGACTTTAACAATGATGGCAGAACAGACTTGGTTGAAGTCGACATGTGGCCTGAAGATAACTATCGCCAGAAATTACTAAAGGGGCCAGATGATTTCAATCGCTATTCGCTTATGGTTGATAGTGGATTTCATTATCAGCAAATGCGCAATACTTTGCAGATGAATGCCGGTACTTCAGCAAACGGGTTTCCATTGTTTTGTGAAGTAGGTCAGATGGCCGGTGTATCAGCAACCGATTGGAGTTGGGCACCTTTGTTTGTCGATGTCGACAATGATGGGTATAAAGATTTGTTTATTACCAATGGGTACTTGCGCGATTTTACCAGCATGGATTTTTTAAAGTATACCGTTGAAGAAGCCAGAATAAAATCTCAGCAGCATGGTACACCGTTGCAACTTTATGAACTGGTGAGTAAAATGCCTTCTACCAAAACCAGCGATTACCTGTTTCGCAATAATGGAGACATGACGTTTTCAAACAACACGAAAAAATTTGGGCTTGATCTTCCTAATCTATCTTTTGGTGCTGCCTATGCTGATCTCGATAATGATGGCGATCTGGATTTAATTACCAATAACACAAATGAGAAAGCTTCGATATGGTTGAATCATAGTGATACGAACAATTCAAACCACTATTTACAAATTCAATTGCAAGGTCCTGCATCCAATCCTTTAGGTATTGGTGCTAAAGTCTTTATAGTAACAGGTAAATCAATGCAACTTCAGGAGCAATTTCTTGCCAGAGGGTATCAATCTTCGGTTGATCCGGTTTTGCATTTTGGATTGAGCAAGAAAAATAGTGTTGATACCGTTCGGGTGATCTGGCCAGATGGGAAGGAGTCGATGTTGCTGAATGTGAAGAGCAATATGCGAATAGAAATCACCTATGCATCCGCGAAGGCAAAAGAGAATAGCCGTGTTACAATTCCAGAAAAGCTTTTTCAAGATGTTTCGAAGGAAAGTAATATTGAATTCATTCATCATGAAAATGATTTCAATGATTTTGATCGTGAGCCACTCGTGCCGTATCAGCTTTCAAAACTGGGACCTGCATTAGCGAGTGGCGATGTGAATCATGACGGTGTTGATGATTTTTATGTAGGTGGCGCAGTGGGGCAATCGGGTCAACTTTATATTGGTAATCAGCATGGTCATTTTGTTGTAGCATCAAAGCAACCCTGGAATGAAGATTATCAAAGAGAAGACACAGGCGCTACTTTCTTCGATGCTGACGGAGATGGTGATCTTGATCTTTTTGTTGTAAGTGGCGGAAATGAATTTCCGGTGGGATCAGAAAACTTAGACGATCGTTTGTATATCAATAATGGTAAAGGTGAATTTGTAAAAGCTCCATTGGGTAGTACAGTTGCTGATCATGCCAGTGGTAGTTGTGTAACAGCTGCTGACTACGATAAAGACGGAGACATGGATTTGTATGTTGGGGGACGCTTACTGCCGGGTAGTTTTCCACTTACTACTCCCGGAGCAATTTTAAAAAACGAAACCAACAAGAATACAGGTCTGGTAAAATTTATTGTGGCAACCAATGAAGTGAATGCAGCGCTTCGTGAGCCGGGTATGGTGACAGATGCGTTATGGACAGACTTTAATAATGATACCTGGCCTGATCTCCTCATTGTTGGCGATTGGATGCCAATAAGATTATTTGAAAATAAGCAAGGTAAATTGATTGAGGTGAAAGCCCCCTCTCTAGAAAACACCCATGGGTTTTGGAATAGAATTTCTTCTTTTGATTTTGATGGAGATGGTGATACAGATTACGTGCTCGGTAATTCCGGAAGTAATCTTTCATGGAAAGTTTCAGAACAGAAACCGCTTATGCTCTACTATTCTGATTTCGATGGAAATGGCCGCATCGATCCAATCATCTGTTATACATCACAGACAAAAAGTTATCCAGTGGCTTCACGCGATGAGCTGCTTCTCCAAATACCTTCACTGCGAAAGAAGTTTACAAGCTATTCTCAATTTGCAAATGCAACGGTAGGAACTATTTTAGACAAGCCAGCATTAGATAACTCGAAGAAATTGAAAGTTAACATGGTTGAATCTGTTGCCCTTGAAAATCAGGGAGGAGGAAAATTTAAAGTAATACCCCTTCCTTTATCAGCTCAGGTTTCCAGCGTTAATGGAATTTTGACAGATGATTTTAATCACGATGGTTTTGTCGATATTCTTTTAACTGGTAATTTTTATCCAAGACGAAGTGAGTATGGCCGGAGTGATGCAAGCATGGGTTTACTATTACTTGGAAATGGAAAAGGAAAATTTGATCCGGTTAATTTTGATCAGAATGGTTTCATGGCACAAGGTGATATCCGAAATATGGTTTTTCTGAAAAGCGAAAGCAATTCAAAATTTATTCTTTTAGTTAGAAACAATGATAAAATGTCTTTGTTTGATTTTAAAAGAAATTGACTTAGGGTTTAGACGCAGTAAATGAATTTAAAAATTGAGAATGATCGTAAGCTATCGGCTCTGGATTATTTTAACTAACAGAACAATTATGAAGAACTTTTTATTTCTTTTGACACTCCTTTCATCAGGTTTCGTTCATGGGCAAGTTGTCACAACTGATCCAGCTTTTCCAGTAGCGAATCAGCCGGTCACCATTACGGTTGATGTAAGTGGAACAAGTTTGGACCACCTTGCGTGGGACAATACAACCAATCCAGTTTATATATGGACTTGGATAAATAAGTCTGGAGTTACAGACGTAGATGCACCAACAAATGTGAATCCAGCTACTGCTGCTGCGGCAGCGGCAAAGTGCACACGCATTAGTACAAATCCTGATAAGTATCAGATTACATTTACACCTACTACTTTTTTCAATAAATCAGTAGCTGAGCTTCCGAGGATCGGATTGAAACTAAAAACAAAAGATTGGGCTGAAAACAAGCAGACAGATGTCAATAAATTTATTGATTTTGTTTCTGGATTTAATGCCAGCTTCGAGCAGCCAACGCAATCATCGCTTCTGAAGAATATAGGTGACCAGTTTGATATAATAGTTAATGCATCAGAAAGTTCTGTGTTTACATTAAAGATAGGTGGTAATACAGTATCTACACAATCAGGTTTAACTAAACTTACATACAATCATACAGTAGCAGAAACAAGTGGAACAACGAATGTGGTTTGTGAAGTAGTGGCAGGTACTCAATCAAAAACTTTATCTTTCAGTTATACAATTCGATCCGCCACCGTGAATCAAGCAAGGCCAGCGGGAATAATAGACGGCATTAATTATTCAGCAGATGCTACTAAAGCCACATTAGGTTTATGGGCGCCTGGTAATACTTCGGTTTATGTATTAGGTGACTTTAATAATTGGGATTTAAGCTCATCCTATCAAATGAAAAAAGATGGAGAGCATTTCTGGATTGAAATCTCCGGACTAACATCAGGTACTGAATATGCATTTCAATATTTAGTTGACGAAACCATTTATGTAGCCGATCCTTATGCCGATAAAATTCTGGATGGAGATAATGATCAGTATATTCCTGCAGCAACCTATCCTTCATTAAAAGCTTATCCTGAAAAGGCGCGATCAGACAAATGGTATTTTAATAAGGTATCTGTTCTTCAAACCAATCAAACTCCTTATGAATGGCAGGTAACTGATTTTGAAAAACCCGCGAAAGAAAACCTGGTAGTGTATGAATTATTGGTACGCGATTACTTTGCTGATGGACAACGCAACTATCAAAATTTAATTGATACAATTTCGTATATCAAAAAAATGGGCGTCACAGCTATCGAGTTGATGCCCATCATGGAGTTTGCGGGTAATGATAGTTGGGGATACAATCCTGTATTTATGTTTACGCCTGATAAATATTATGGTACTAAAAATAAATTCAAAGAGTTTATTGACGTTTGTCACCAAAATGGTATCGCGGTAATTTTGGACATTACCATGAATCATCAGGATATGCCTAATCCATATTTGATGATGGATTTTAATTACACTACCCTCAAGCCAAATCCAACGAACAAGTGGTTTAATGTTGATGCCACACATCCCTTCAGTGTTTTTTTTGATATGAATCATGAGAGCTTATACACGAAAGCCTATCTCGACACTATAAATTATCATTGGCTCAACGAGTATAAGGTAGATGGCTACCGATATGATTTATCGAAAGGATTTACACAAACAAACAATCCCAACAATGTTGGTGCATGGGGAAATTATGATGCATCGCGTATTGCTATTCTGAAACGAATGGCCGATAAAGTTTGGCAACATACACCGGAGGCAATTATCATTCTTGAACACTTTGCTGCCAACACAGAAGAGAAAGAATTATCAGAATACCGAATGGCAGAAGGGAAAGGTATGATGCTATGGGGTAATCACAACCATGCGTATGCCCAAAGCACAATGGGATTTGCTTCTGATTCTGATTTCAGTGGAATATTTTATGGTAATCGGGGATGGTCAAAGCCCCATCTGGTAGGGTATATGGAAAGTCATGATGAAGAACGGTTGATGTATAAGAATCTTCAATTTGGGAGTTCCTCTGGTAGTTATAATGTGAAGACGTTGGCAACAGCACTTAGGCGAGTAGAAGCAGCATCCACTATTTTTTACACGATACCTGGTCCGAAGATGCTCTGGCAATTTGGTGAGCTTGGCTATGATATTTCAATTGATGAAAACGGAAGGACAGGTACTAAACCGGTGAAGTGGGATTATCTCACAGATCCAAATCGTAAAAGATTACTTACGCATACAAGTGATTTAATTCGCTTGAAGAATACCTATTCCATATTCAACAGGGGAGCCGCTACGTTTAGCGGAATGAGCACGCTGACAAAACAAGTTGCATTAAAAAATAATCCGTACACTGAAGCGCCAACGAGTGCTGATGCCATGAACGCTGAGGTGGTAGTTAATTTTGATGTTACACAAAAGAGCATTGCTGTAAATTTTCCTCACACCGGTACGTGGTATGATTACTATGGCTTCGGCCTTCCTTTAGAGGTAACTACTTTGCCATTTTCCATTACGTTAACAGCGGGAGAATATAAGCTCTATACTGATTTTCTAATTGACAACCCAATCATAACAGCAACCGAGCGAGAGGTAAATAAGAAAATTACCCTCTATCCAAATCCTGTGAACGATGTTCTGGCCATTGAATTGGAAAGCGAAATTATTAGTGATCTGCAGCTTCGCACACTTGAAGGAAGAACGATCAGACCAGAACAAATTTCAAAGAATCATTGGAATGTAAGCACATTGCCACAAGGCCTTTACATTGCAGAGATTAAGACCAGAGGAAATACCTATCGCGTAAAGGTGATCAAAAAGTAATTCAACTTAAGAACGAAGCTTACAACAACTACCTATGAAAAAGATATTGTCGCTTTTAGTACTCGTCTTTATTTGCAATGTTTCGTTTTCTCAAAAGAAGCAAGCTCCGCTTTTTCAACATGTGGAACCGGCTTTCTGGTGGGTAGGAATGAAAAATAAGGAAATACAAATACTTTTTCATAATAAAAATAGCAACGTAAGCCAGTATGATGTGAGCATAAATTATCCTGGTGTTACTTTAAAGGAAACTAAGAAAGTAGAAAATCCACATTACCTTTTTATAACCCTCTTTGTTTCTGCTGAAGCACAAGCTGGAAATATTCCGTTCACATTCAAGCTCGGAAAGAAATCGTACACCTATAACTATGAATTGAAAAACAAATCGAAGGATACAAATCGCATACAAGGTTTTAATTCTTCTGATGTGATGTACCTCATTATGCCAGATCGCTTTGCAAATGGAAATCCAAAGAATGATTCAATACCAGGCATGTTTGAAGGTATGCATCGCGAGAAACCCTATGGAAGACACGGTGGCGACTTAAAGGGAATTTCAGATCATATTGATTACCTAAAGGATTTTGGTGTAACGGCTCTTTGGCTTAACCCGGTGTTAGAAAACAATGTAAAGAGAGCGAGCTATCATGGGTATGCTATTACTGATTTGTATAAGGTAGATGCGCGATTGGGAACAAATGAGGAATACGTTTCGCTTATCAATAAATGTCATCAAAATGGACTGAAGGTAATTCAGGATATGGTGATGAATCATATCGGAACTACATACTGGTTGAATGAGGATCTTCCTGAAAAAAGCTGGATAAATCAGTTTCCTACCTATACAACATCCAATTACAGAGGTCAGGCAGTGTCGGATCCCTATCGCTCACAAAGCGACCTCGATCGAATGAGCAATGGTTGGTTCGATACCATGATGGCCGATGTAGACCAAACCAATCCATTGTTTGCTACTTACCTTATTCAAAATTCTTTATGGTGGATTGAGTATGCAGGAATTGATGGAATCAGAATGGATACCTATCCCTATCCTGATAAAGATTTTATGGCGCAATGGGCAAAGACTATTTTGGATGAATACCCAACGTTTAATTTAGTAGGAGAGGTATGGATCAATAGTGTTGCCAACACTGCCTACTGGCAAAAGGATATGGTGAATAAAGATGGATATA
>DAIQPD010000195.1:0-7740 GCA_036787535.1 Chryseolinea sp. | reverse complement strand
TGCACCTTTTGTACCTGCACGTTTTTCAACGTTGCTTCCAGTGTTTGTCTTAGCAGCAATACGGTCAAGGCTTTCTACTTCACCATCAACATAATCTTTTTGGAAGGCTATAACATTGCGAACAATTTGTGTGATGTTATCACTGATTGCCCTGTGTTCTGCGGCTTTGTCGTCCAGGGTAATGTAGTTTACTTCAATGCCTTCGAAGCTGCGTTCCCTTCGTATCATTTGTCCGTGTTGAACGAGCTGTGCGGATAGCACTTCTTGTAAAGCCACTCCACCTTTTTCAATACCGACTACCAAATCGGTCTTACTCATGTTGGCCTCACTCATTGCCGTTTTCATAGCGTAGATCGGCATGTTATCAGGACGCTTGGCAAATGTGGCTGATAGGAACGTTACACCCTTTGTTGCACTGATAATATCTTGAAGAATTTTTCCGGTATTGCTGTCACCACTCGCGTTATGAGATTCATCCATGATAATAACATTACCCTTTGCAATACGCTCTACCCATGAACCTTTAGGTGACTTGCCAATGAGCATACCTGTTTTACTTATTTCTCCTCCTGATATTTGAGAGTAGGTGAGCATGACATAGTCGAACTCATTAGGAAGGTTGCCGCTTTCAATTATTTTCTTTTGTGCGGTTGCATCCAACGCTTCAAAAATCACATTACCATCTTCGTCTTTGACGTGGGTTTTGTTATCGCGTGAGTTTACGATATACGGTTTTAGGGTTTCGCTTCCGATTGCTTTCAGGTCGCGGTATAGATCGCTGAAAAGGTTTGGCTTCTCTGTAATGAAGATCGGGTGCATCCCTTGAACTCGACCATATCGGACCATAGCGGCTGCGATACGACCTTTTCCAATACCGGTTTGGTCACCGACTATAAGAGCCTGACCTCGCTCTTCGATATTGTAAATGGCTAGTGCCACGGCATCCGATTGTTCTGCGCTAATGGCTTTACAAAGTTCTTCGTGCGTGGCATAACCTAATTTCTTTTGTACATACTCTTCCACATTGCCAACAATGAGTTTCAACTTCTTTAGTGCCAGGTGGATTTCGTAGCCCATGCTATCAGGAGTGTCAACATCCAGGCTGTTGCAAATTTGTGAAGCGGGGACGTAGGGCATGTCAAGTCCATCAAACCCATCAAGCGCACTTTCGCTCAACTTCAATTTTTCTTTAAGGGCTTTTGCCTTTAGTTTCAGTCTTAATTTCATTGGAGAAGATTGAGTTTGATTGACGGGTTCTACGAATCTCATCACACGATTAAATAGTTCATAGAATGTTGTTACCACTAAATCACTGCTCGATTTCAGAGGGGCAACACCTTTCTCTATTTCTTTGCGGCCATCAATTAAAATAAGTCGTGTATTGAATGATGTTCCCTGGCGGCTGTAAAGCTCATGCCCATCAATTAAAATTGTATCGAGCACATGGTAGTGCTTGTGCAGGTAGTTGAAAAATATCCGATTCTTTCCTTGCGTAACTCTTCCATGTTCATCCCACGTTGTATGCCCACCAATAATGATTGCAGCACGTCCATGATCTTCCATACAATCTAATGCGTGGATAGCCATGATGTGATCGAGGTCTTTAATTGTGTAACCTTCCACCTCAACGCCATTAGGCAAACGGCCAAACGGAGGATTGGTAATTACGAATTTGTAATTCTTATGGTACTCATAAGGAAATTGTTTTGACGCATCGAGTTTGGTAACAACACTGAACCCTTGTGTTTTGAGGTTGTTGTTTCTTACAGTATCAATTTCATTAACGAATGTAAACTCTGGCGATCCAGCAATGGTTAAAAGTCCGTTACCTGCTGATGGTTCAAATAAATATTCGTTCGATACATCTATACCACAATACACGCCCATCAAATAACCAATTGGAGCTGGGGTACTGTATTGTTGCAAGAGAACGGATTCACTTGTGCGATGGCTTAGATTTACTTGTCCCTTGTAGAGCGCCACGATGTCCGAAAATTTTTCAGCAACGGTTTTACCAGGTTGGTGCGCAAGCTTCCTGGCTTCCTTAACAATGGCCAGTTCGGTAAGTTCTTTAACAAGGTTTCGATCAGTAATGCCGAATGTCCTTGCTAATTTCTCCAACGTAATTTTGTTCTGCTTCGCACCAGATTGCAGTAGGGATGAAACGGCCTGAACAAAATCTTCCTTTATCATTTAATAATCTGATTCAATCACTGTACAGGATTTCACTGTGATACTATTTCAATAAGGCTTTGTTTTTATCGTGGCTTCCTTTGCTTGAACCAAAGTAGTAACCGGAAATTCCTACGGTTAATGTTTCAACCATTGTACTGATTCTAACAAAATGTTCTCCTTCCACTTTCATCCAAATGGAGGCATAAACAATTGCGCCAAATGCAGAAAGAATGATAAGGCCCGTGAGGTACATGAGAAAATCCCATCGTCCGGTTTTAGCGAGATCAACTTCTCGTACTCTTGCGCTCGAACGGTCTTGAATCTCCAATTCAATTTGTTTCAATGAATTTGTTTCCAAAGCTTCGAAATGTCTGTTCACTTCTTTTTCAACTTCCAGTTGTGCTTTGATGCGCTCCTCTTTGTTGGTAATTAATTTATCGAGTACAGTACCCACAGAAGTAACTACTTCTTTTGCCCCGCTTCCAAATAGTTTAGTTAAGATGTTCATTGGAGTATTCATTGATATATCTCGTATGCTTTTAAAATCTCAATAATGCGTTGTTTCAAAATCCTTGTTTCGGACAAAGCTTTTTCGATCATGTCTTTGGACTCCAATGTCTCCGCAATAGCGAATTGTGAATAGTGGTGATGATGTGGTCGCTTCAGCAGATTTAAGAAGTTCATAGAACGATTTACTGCCTCTAAATTCAATAACAGAAGTCCTTCTATCCGGCAAATCTCTGGCAACAAATCTTTGTGGTAAACCCGATTGATGAGCCGTTGAAATTCCTGTTGATTGTGCAGTAGCAATTCCTTCTGTTGGAAAATAACCATGCGTTCTCGAACATACTTTCGGAACAGGTACAACAGGCCAAAAAATCCTGTTGATAAGCCAATCAAAACTCCAAGTAAAAACACGTTCACCCGTTTTCATTACTATCTTTTCCCTTTTGCTTTATGTAAATGATGAATGCCGCTACGCCATTAGAGCCAGCCGTTCCGAAAAACATGAGCATGTATTCTTCCCATGAGTATTGTACCTGGTAAAGTGTTTTGATAACGATCATGTAAATGAGCATGAGGTAAGAACCCAATGCCATGTAGAGGTATGCCACTTCCCATACTTCGTTTAAATCGAGTTTGCTGTTCTCACCTTCGATACCGGCACGAAGCCAGTTACGAATGCGCTTGCTGAAAATGGAAGAGAGTAAAGGAATAACGATAATCACCATTACGAATAGCGTAATGAATATTTTTAGGTATGGCACAAACTTGTAGAATGCTTCTCTAATTTCACTCATGATTATTTCAGTTTAATTTTTTCGTTTTCCTTTTTCTTGCAAAATCTTCTTTACTGTTAATGCAGCCAGGACAGATAAGGCAAAACCTGCAAACCAATCGAGCACTTTACCATTACCATGTGAAGTTGTATTGAGTTGATTAACTATTCCTGAATTGTTCTGATCTGTAATATCAATCACCATTCGCTTTGGAATATCAAGATTGATAACCTGGCCAATCCTTATCAAATTTGGGTTGGCTATTTTATTGTGCTTTGCCAAATCTTGCCATAGTGTAATATCACCCAGTGCATCACGTGCTATTTTAGAAAGTGTATCACCCACTTTTACGATGTAGTTCATGTCGCTAATTTTTTAAAATCTTCGCTGCGTGAAATCACGTAAAGAACGATTGCGCCTGCGGCTAACAGTCCGAGAGCAGCACCGCCTGTTGTGGGACTTAATAGTGTTGGGAATTTTGCCAGACGTGCCATCCATCCTTCTCTAAAAACTTCCTGTGAAGGATTTTTAGCGATGAGTGATTCCAGCAAGTTCTTACGTTCACTCAATAACGCATCGTGAATTTTTGCAGCGTTTCCTTTATTGATTGTGGCTATGGTTGTTGTCCCCATTTTGCCATCAGCCGGAACGCCAACAATCCTCTGAATAAACTTGATCGCTGTTGTCTGACTATGAACATGGAAGTCATACAACAGATTGGCAATTTCCTGATTAACAATTTCAGTAAGTCGAATTGAATTCCATCGATTCAAATAAAAGTCTGTTACTAAATAGTCGATAGAGGGAAACTTGCTATTGAGTTTTATTGGTTTTCCACTGAGCTTCCTTTTTTCAAAATCAATAAACGTCCAACCTTGCCAAGCCTGATTATAATTTCGGGCTATGCCTGCGTATGTTTCTCCTCCCTTGTCCGCTGCAACATTGGCGTAGCCTCCCTCATTTGGAAGTATGTAGGTTTTGTATGCGATGTCGAAATTGGCCATGATCTTAAACTTTAATTATTCCTCCTGGTGTTGGTACTGAAATCCGGCCATCGCCCTTAATGAAATTTTTGTAAGCATACGCACCAACAAAAATTACTACACCTCCAATCAAAACCGGAATAGCATATTTGGCAAGCTGAGTAATGTTGCCCACGCCATCAGTAAGATTGGTTACTACTCTTCCGGTGTCGTCCACTACATTCACAAGTGTTTTTGCAGAGCTATCAATTACCTTCGTAGTTGAAGTAGCCACCGTATCGATTGCTTTCGTTCCAACATTGGCAACTTGCTGGAATACGTTAAGAACATCGTTGAGACCTACTGATTTAAAGTAGGAGAAAAATTCACCAGCATATCCGCATGATCGAAGGCTACTAAAAAATGTTGCGTTACGTTCCCAATGCTGACGAAATACCTGATTACTTAATTCAATGGCTTGCTCTTTGGTGTATTTCTTTTTGCTTGCAAATCTTCCCGCTATAAATCCTTCAACCAATCTCTTATGAAAGATCATCCAATCAGCGCAACCCCAAACAACTTCTCCCTTGTGGGCAAGAGAGGTATTGGGTTGTGCAAACTTGTATGTCTTCGGATCGTAAACTACCGGAACGATGGTTACTCCGAGTGAGCTTACTTGTTTTCGTTTCAGTGCATGGTTCAGAATTATTTCCATAACACTAAATCAGATGTTGGTACGATTTGATTTTTTGATTTACGCCAACCTTACTGGACTTGTTAGCCAGTATTACCAGGCTATCGCGATTGAGGTTACGAGCAAGAATCTGCAATGCCTGTTCTTTGTCACTTCGCTCTTTGTCGGTAGTCGAGTTTAGTTTAATTGTAATTGCTGACTCCATACTGTTTTTATTGGTAACCTAATTTTACTTCATCTTCCAATCTTGTAGGTGTTGGCTTCCTTAACAGGTTGGTGATTTTTTGCATCGCACCTGTTACGTCTTTTGAATTAGTGAGTTGATACACCAATTCATAAAAATGATCTTGCACCTGTTCGGGCTGTTTATAGAGCCATGTCTTAATGTTGGTGATGTACTGATCTACCTTAGAATTAGAATGTTCCTGGGATTCGCCTGGTTGAAGTAGCATAGGTTGTCCACCATTCATGGGTTCACCAGGTATTCCCATCAATCTTGAGGCGATACCTGCGAGCATATTCATCATGGCTGGATTTTCTACCGCCTTATCTACAAATCCGTTAAGACCAGATTTACTTTCTACTGACTTCGCTAAACTTTGAACCTCATGTTCTTTGCGTATCATTTCCTTTTCAAAATCCCTGACCTTAGTATCGAGGATTTTGTTTTCTGTTTTCAACTTTGCGGTTTCCGCTTCCAGCTTCGCTACTTTGTCGCGCTCTGTTTGTAAAGCATAATCTTTCCAGCTTTCCATTGGCTTTGTTTCTATTGGCTTTCTCAGGGATTGTTTGGGTGGAGATTGAAACAGTGGAAGCGAACCGAAGTTTTGATTGGAATTAATTGGTGCTAGTTTGTCTTCAACTTCATTTTTGATTGTGAACGAGCGGTCAAACATTTTTGCGCTTCCGTTCGGTCGGTACACATCCAGTACGATTGTCTTAACTCCTCTTTCTTTCAATTCCTGTATGGCTTGCTCGATACCTTCACGATTATTGCCTTCCATCTTGCGATGAACTTTCGTTTTCTTTCCATCGGGCAATTCGTAGCTTATGTCCACTACTTTTCTGTTGCCACTTATATAGGTTAGTATTTCGCTGCGCATGTCGTTTACAAGTATTGGTATCCGAAAAGATTTTCAGCTTCGCCAATGGCGTTGCCTTTATAGGTAGCAAGGCATTTAATCCAAAAGATTGTTCCTGTAATATTGTTACCTGTTGCATTCGTGTCAATCCATGTTTGCAAGGCAGCGAGGTTAGCGTGTGTTGTCCAACCAGGAGCGGCATCTAATCGTGATTCGTAGGACACACTTAAGAGTTCATTGGTGGTAGACTGACTCAATGTTCCTATTCTCCCACGAACGGAAATGGTATCTTCGGTAAACAGGTCGCTTGAAAACTCAAACGTCTTGAAAATCTTATCGCTCTTGTCCAGTCCTTCGCCCTCGCTTATTTTCAAAAACTGTGCGCCATCCCATTTGTAATAGGCGTTCGAAATACTTTCAACAGTTGGATCGCCCTGTCCTGGAGAGGGGTGATCTTTGAAGGCATTAATAACCAGTACACCTTTACCGGCATCGGCACTGCTCCACGTTGCAGCGAGTGTGTCTCTGGCAGAAATGTTGATAGCCACGTTATCGCCCGTAATCTCTATGTCTAGTCCCTCGCCTTCACTTATTTTGATGAAGGTATTTCCAGTCCATTTGTAATAAGCGTTCGAAATACTTTTAACGGTTGCATCGCCTTGACCTAAATTGGGATAATCTTTGAAAGCATTGATAACAAGTACACCTTTACCCATTTCCGGTATACCCCAACTTTGTGATAGCACTAAAGTGTTAAGGGACGGAATGTCAGGTACTACGCTATCATAAACAGCATTGAAATTTATATCAAGCCCTTCACCTTCGCTTATTTTTATAAATGAATTGCCCGTCCATTTGTAGTACGCATACGAATTGGTTTCAACAGTCGGATCGCCTTCGTTAGTATTTGGAAAATCTTTAAAAGCATTTTGTACAATAACACCTTGACCCGTATTGGAAGTAGTCCAACTGCCAGCGAGCTTATCGCGATCAGGAATGCTTGCTACAACCCTGTCTTTATTTGCCTTTACAACTCCTCCTGGCATGACTAGATAGTTTTGATAACCATTACTGCACCGCCAGAAGTACCAAACATCAGAAAGAGATCTCCCGTCCATTCTTCACATGAACGATAAAGCGGAAAGGAAGAAAAATCGCCAGCATCCAATGGTATATCGGGTTTACTGTCTTTGGTAAATCCAAAGAAGATTTTTTGACTCCCTACGTTCTGAATCGTAAAGTCAATCGAGCCATCAATGCTCGTCTTCACTACTTTATTCAAATCAGAAAAATAGCTTACGTCCGGTTTGCGCCTTATTGCTTCGTTCATTTGCCCGAAGGTTTTTTACGCATTCGAAAAATGATTTGATACTCTACATCAATTATGGGAACAGTATCAAGTGCTGTTTTAATATCGAGCTTATCACCACGAATAACAGGAATGAAAATTTCCTTATACCGATTGTTGATCGGTGTGTCCTGACCATTAATCCAGTCAGCCTTATGTGTTAAATTATGATATGAATTATTCTTGTCATAATTTAACA
>DAIQPD010000194.1:0-7769 GCA_036787535.1 Chryseolinea sp. | reverse complement strand
AGCGTTTCCTTTGTCTTGAAGAATGTTCTTTACCTTTCCCATATATGTTTATTTCAATCGTTTGAAGATAAAAGATTATGAAAATAAATGCAAGGAGATTTTAAAGGTTGCCGGTTGCGCGTTTCCGGTAACCAGTAACTGGCAACCGGAAACTCTCCCGGATTAACTCACAGTCAACCGCGTAATCATCCAATCCGGAAACAAGCCTAAAAGGAAAACAAGCAGAACAAGAATACCAATAATGAGTTGTATGGATAATGAAACTGGTAAAGTCGCTTCATCTGAATCCTTGAAAAACATGGCAACAATTACTTTGAAATAATAATAAACACCAACAAGCGATGTGCCTACCGCTAACAGCACCAAGGCTACATAACCTTGTTGGAGCGCCAGCGAGAACACCATATATTTTCCAAAGAAACCGGCTAATGGTGGAATACCTGCGAGTGATAACATGGCGATGGTGAGCGAAGAAGCCAGCCATGGATTTCGTTTGTACAATCCGTTAAACTTTTCCAATGCATTGTTTCCTTCGGATCCTTCCACAACATGTAATACTGTAAAGGCTAAAAGAGAAGCAACTGAATAAGCCGTGAGGTAAAACAAAATTGTTCCAGACGCACCTGTGGTGTTGGCAACAACTGCTAAGAGTAAATACCCTACATGCCCGACACTTGAGTAGGCAAGAATTCGCTTTACATTATTTTGATAAACGGCTGTGATGTTTGGAATGACCAGCGTGAGTACAGTCATAATTTGGATAACCAAAACCCAGCTTGAATGAACCGGGTAAAAGCAAAATGAAAACATTTTATAGAATGCACCAAACGCTGCCACCTTCACTACGGTCGACATAAAAGCAGTGATGGTTGTTGGTGATCCGCCATACACATCGGGTGCCCAGAAGTGAAAGGGTACTGCTGATATTTTAAAGGTCATGCCGATTAACATCAACAACACACCGGCATAAAAGAAACCCGGAAGTGAATCGATGTGAGATGAAATGTACGCGGCAATTGTCGTGATATTGAACGAACCTGTTGCTCCATAGATGAGGGCAATGCCCATCAACAAAAATCCGGTAGCGAATGAGCCCATGATGAAATACTTAAAGGCTGCTTCGTTTGAGTTAAAGCTTTCTTTATTGCTTCCGGCCAATACATATAATGAGATGGATAAAATCTCAATACCTAAAAACAGCATGGCCATGTTATTAAACGAAACCATGCAAATGGCTCCTGCAATTGCGAAGAGAATTAATGCCGATCGATCCGTTTTGTGTGGTTGGTTGCTGAAATAATCTCCCGACATCCAGAACCAGAAAAAAGAAGCAGTCAATATCAATGCAGTAAAGGAGATGGCGAAATTATCAAAGAACACCATGTCGCTAAAATAGAATTGAGCGGTTCCCCAATCCATCACGATCAGACCGGTTGCTATCACCAAACCCATCATCACAAAAGTGGTCAACCATTTTTTAAGGTTGACGATCTCGGCTACGAGTGAGAGGATACCTAAACTACAAATAACAATTAATGCGTTCATACTATTTTATAGAATCAGCGTATGCTGAAAACAAGTTCACAATATTCGCGGATGCAGCTTCCGAAATTTCGAGTAAAGGTGCCGGATAAATCCCCATCGCAAAAATCAAAATGACAATCGGATACAGTACCCACTTCTCCTGAGTGGTTAAGTCCGTAAAGGATGAAGTCACTGCATTTGTTTCACCCGACATTGCTTTTTGAAAAGTCCGAAGCATGTAAATCGCCCCGAGTATAATGGTCAATCCGGCAATGGCACCGAGCATAAAATGATATTCAACCAAAGAACGAATCAATAAAAACTCTCCCACGAATCCGCTTGTGATCGGTAATGCCACCGTACCTAACATCACAATGATGAATACGGTTGTAAGGGCAGGCGCAACATTTCGGATTCCTCCTAATTCAGAAAGTGATCGTGTCCTGGTTCGATCTGAAATAATATCAACAATGTAAAACAAAGCAAAAACCAAAATACCATGACTCAACATTTGAATCATCGCTCCTTGAATACCGCTTATCGTAATGGTCAATAATCCCGCAGCGATCAAACCTACGTGAGCAATAGAAGAGTACGCAATCAATCGCTTAAAATCTTTTTGAATGATGGCAATGCAGGACGCATAGACCATTCCAATCACAGAAAGTATCACTGCAACGAAGCCCCAATCTTGTACACCAATCGGAACTAACGGAATCATCCATCGGATCAAACCATAAATCCCCATCTTCAACATGATGGCTGACAAGAGCATCGTGCCTTGTGTTGGAGCCGTTGTATAGGTATCAGGCTGCCAGGTATGAAAAGGAAACACGGGCATCTTAATCGCGAAAGCAACAAACATCGCCCAGAAAATCAGACCTTGTTCATAATCGGTTGATCCTTGTCCTGCGATATACAATGCTTCAATGTCGAAGGTATGCGTACCTGGTGTTTGGAAATACAGGTAAACAAGCGCTACAAGCATCAACAGACTTCCAGCCAACGTGTAGATGAAGAACTTCAACGTAATCACACCACGATTCTCACCGCCCCAGATCAAACAAATAAAATAGATTGGTATTAGCGCCAGCTCCCAGAAAATATAAAACAGAAAACCATCCAATGCGGTGAACACTCCGATCAATGCCATTTGCATGATGAGAATGAGTCCGTAGAAAGTAGATTGTTTGTCGTACGACTTACTAAAAGATGAAAGGATAATAAACGGAACCAAAACGGTGGTAAGCAATATCAACAACAAACTGATGCCATCAACGCCAACTGAGAAATGTATACCGAGTGATTTAATCCAGTACACATTCACATCAAATTGAGGTACAGCAGTTTTTTGAAACTGAACAGCCATCATGAGTGAAGCTGCCAGCTCCACGAGTGACGCCACAAGCGCAAATACCTTTGCATTACCTGGTTTCAAAACAAACAGCAAGAGTGCTGCAAGCAAGGGCCAGGCTAAAAGAAAAACTGTTATCATACTTTCTGTTCTCAAACGTTATTCGTTAGCTAACGAATAACGGATATCGTTAATATTAAAATGATACTCACTACCATGATGAAGATATAAAAACCAATACCTCCATTCTGTAAAAACCGAAGTCCACGACTCCCCCACACCACACTACCTCCTACTGTATTTACGAGTTTGTCAATTGCTAAACGTTCTATTACAACCTCCAGCTTTTCAGAAATCCAATACAGCGGTTTTACAATGATAGCATCATACAACTCATCCACATAAAATTTATGATAGAGTATGCGATGCAATTCATTTCGCAATATTCCCTCCTCAATCGGTACGCGATTATTCTTTACATACATATTGTAAGCAACAACAATGATGATTAAGGTAAATGAAATGACAATTGCCATCAGGATATATTCAGTCGCATGACTAAGGTGATGAACTTCTGTCAATGCTGTCGATTGAGCTACAACTGGTGATAGGAATTCACTTAACCGGGATGAACCAAATAATACTTCCGGAACATTCATCAGGCCACCGATAACAGAAAGTACTGCCAAGGTAATTAATGGAAAGGCCATACTCTTTGGAGCATCATGTATGTGGCTCATTGTTTTTTCAGTTGCACGAACGGAACCATAAAAGGTAAGGAACAACAATCGGAACATGTAGAAAACCGTTAGCAATGAAGCGAGCAATGCCACTCCCCAAACCAATCGGTTGTGCTCAAACGCTTGTGCCAGAATTTCATCTTTCGAAAAGAATCCTGCAAATGGTGGAATACCGGATATGGCCAAAACACCAATTAAGAACGTCAGATAGGTAATCGGTAAGTATTTCTCCAAACCACCCATCCTTCGAATGTCTTGTTCTCCCTGAAGTGCATGAATCACACTACCTGCACACAAGAATAATAATGCTTTAAAGAAGGCATGAGTTGCCATGTGAAAAACGCCCGTTGTGTAAGCCCCTAAACCCAAAGCAACGAACATCAATCCCAGTTGACTTACCGTAGAGTATGCTAATACTTTCTTGATATCATTTTGTGTTAAGGCTATTGTTGCTGCAAACAGTGCTGTTGCCAATCCTACTATGAGAATGATCTCTAATGATACTGGCGATAATGTATAAAGAAGATTATTTCGAACCACCATGTACACACCTGCCGTCACCATCGTAGCCGCGTGGATCAATGCCGACACAGGAGTTGGTCCTGCCATCGCATCCGGAAGCCACGTGTAAAGTGGAATCTGCGCACTCTTACCCATTGCTCCAATGAATAATAAAATCGTAATGAGGGTAATGGTTTGTGTATCAACCGAATTTACTTTCGAGAAAACTTCATCGTACTGAAGACTTCCAAAGTTCATCACAATTAAAATAACGCCAAGTAACAGACCTAAGTCACCAACGCGATTCATGATGAATGCCTTGTTCGCAGCATCATTATAATCCTGATTCTTAAACCAGAACCCGATTAACAAATAAGAACACAATCCTACACCTTCCCACCCTACAAACATCAGAAGGTAATTTGATCCCATCACCAACAGGAGCATAAAGAACACAAACAAGTTGAGATAGGAAAAGAACCGGTTGAAGCCTGCATCATTGTGCATGTAACCAATCGAATACACATGAATTAAAAATCCGACACCGGTAATGATCAACAACATCAGGGATGAAAGTGGATCAACTAAAAAACGTATCGATGCAGAAAATCCTCCAGTCTTAATCCAATCGAACAAGATTACGGAAAAGTATCGTTGATCTTCAGGAGTAGAAAGCAGTTGCGTAAACAGGTAAATCGAAATAATAAATGAAATCAATACAGATCCACAAGCAATAACAGAAGTTGCTCCTTGTGTTAATCGCTTTCCACTCAGCGCTACCATCAAGAAGCCTAATAGTGGCAAGAGTGGTACAAGGCTTATCAATAAATCCATTCCTACCATTTTAAACGATTCAAAACATTAATATCGGTTGTCTTCGTGTTACGAAACATCATAATCAAGATGGCCAATCCCACGGCTACTTCCGCAGCAGCAACCGCCATAATAAAAAATACAAATACCTGTCCTGCGCTATCGTTAAGGTAATTTGAAAATGCTACCATCAACAAATTCACCGCATTCAACATCAACTCAATGCACATAAAAACAATGATGGCATTTCTTCTATACAGTACTCCGAGCACTCCGATAGAGAAGAGCGTTGCGCTGAGGTAGAGGTAATATTCTATTGGTACCATGTTATTAGTTAATCGTTAATGGTTAATGGTTAATGGTCATACGTTAATCGTTCGCTTCATCACACTCAAGTCCCACACCCACGCGTGCCTGCCGGCAGGCAGGATTAACTATTAACTATTAACTTTTTCTCACTTAGTCTCTGACTTCCCCAACATCACTGCACCCACCATTGCTGCAAGCAACAAGATGGAAGCCAGTTCAAAGGGTAATAGAAACTCTTTAAATAATATTTGTCCTAAATTCTTTACAAGACCAGCTTGTCCGTTCGCTACCTGCTGTTGAGCCATCATGTCGGCTCCCTTTAATGAACCAACCAGGACAATCATCAACAAACCGGCACAAATAACGGCAGCAAATTTCAAGACATTACTTTTATGAGGTTCGGTTTCTTTGTTGAGATTCAATAACATGATCACATACAGAAACAAAACCATGATCGCTCCCGCATACACAATCACGTGTACTGCTGCAAGAAACTCTGCATTCATTAATACATAATGACCTGCAATAGCAAAGAATGTAATAATAAGATACAGTACACTCGATACCGGACTTTTAGAAAACACCACCAACACAGCAGCGAAGACGGCAACAAAAGAAAGAAAGTAAAACAGGTTGAGCGTCACGGTGTAATACGATTATTTATTATGTGTTAATTGTTTTTGCTTTTTGAATGCCAATACCTCTGGCGTTTGCCGAACGGAAACATCGATGCGGTTATCCACGGGTTCTACCAACTTATCTTTTCCGTACACAAATCCATCGCGATCAAAATCAGAAGATACAATACGATCAGTTAAGAAGATCGCTTCCTTCGGACACGCTTCTTCGCATAAACCACAGAAGATGCAACGCAGCATGTTGATCTCATACGTAGCAGCATACTTCTCCTCGCGATATAAATTCTCTTCTCCCTTTTCTCGCTCTGCTGCCACCATCGTGATCGCTTCTGCCGGACAAGACACTGCACACAATCCACAAGCGGTGCAGCGTTCTGCACCCTTGTCATCACGCTTTAACACGTGTTGCCCGCGCCAGATTTTGGCGATCTCACGTTTTGTTTCCGGATATTTAATAGTCGACTTCTTTCTCAGCAAATGCTTAATGGTAATCATAATACCTCCGAAAATGGCGGGCAAATATATGCTCTCCCAGAACGTCATTTCTTTCTTTACTACCAGTTTCGATCTATTCGTTAGCGACTGCATCGTGTAAAAACTTTATTTAAATAAAATTTTAATCAACCCCGTAAGGAAAATATTCGCTACTGCCAATGGTAATAACATCTTCCAACCCAAATTCATCAACTGATCATAGCGAAAGCGCGGGATGGTCCAGCGTATCCACATGAAGAAGAAAATGAAGAAGCTAATCTTAGCAAACATAAAAAACACGCCAATAATGGTGATCAGATTTTGATCTAACCCCAGATTGTTCATGAACGGAAAATTATATCCACCAAAGTAAAGCGTAGAAATAACAGCCGATGAAATGAACATGTTGATGTATTCTGCAAACAGGTAAAAGCCCAGCTTCATACTGCTGTATTCGGTATGATACCCTCCCACTAATTCCGTTTCACATTCCGGTAAATCGAATGGTGTACGATTACATTCTGCAAAAGCACAGATGATGAAGATAATAAAACCAGCGGGTTGATACACTACATTCCACATGTTCCAGTGGTTGCCTACTCCACCTGCCTGCAGCTCGGTAATTTCACCCAGACTTAATGTTCCGGTGAGAATAATTAGTGCAATGATCGATAAGCCCATGGCAATTTCATAGCTTATCATTTGCGCTGACGCACGGATCGCACCCAACAATGAAAATTTATTATTCGATGCCCAGCCTCCAATCATAATTCCATAAACACCAATCGATACTACTCCGAATACATAAAGGATTCCAATGTTGAGATCCGCTATCTGCAAAGAATATTGTTCACCACCAATGGTTAATGTTCCGCCCCATGGAATAACGACACCCGCCATCAACGCAGTTAGCATTGCGATACACGGACCGAGTATAAATAATAACTTGTTCGAGACATTCGGAATAATCTCTTCCTTCATGATGAACTTCAATCCATCTGCAAGGGGTTGAAGAAGCCCGAACGGACCCGCACGATCCGGACCAATACGATCCTGAAGAAATGCAGCCACCTTTCGTTCAGCATAAGTAGAATATGCAGCAACGGTAAGTGTGATGAGAAACACCACTCCGATCAATGAGGCTTTGAAAATGAGGAATAATATCATGAAGGCAGTTGCGGATTAGGTAGCGGATTTCCTTTTTGAAATACAAGCTGACGCTCTATCTCCAGTTTCAGTTTTTGCAGGTCGATCTTTTCGTAATGATTTTGTGAGATCACAGAGTTACGCTCAATGTGTCGCGGTCCTTCAATGGTCCAGTCACTCACGTTTTTATGTTCAAAGCGACAGTCATTGCAAATATATTCTTTCACCTCGTTATATTGATCTTTGCGTGCCGATACCCGAAGGATTTCG
>DAIQPD010000193.1:0-7789 GCA_036787535.1 Chryseolinea sp. | reverse complement strand
CAACACAACCAGCATAAACCTTGCCGCGTGACGGGCAATACAGGTTCACTGGTTTCGATCTCCTAAAACATAACATACAACACTAAAACATTATAATCATGTCTAATTTACGTTTCGAAACACTTCAATTACATGCTGGTCAGGAAGCAGATCCTACAACAGGTTCACGCGCTGTGCCAATATATCAAACCACTTCATTTGCTTTCAAAAATTCAGAACACGCTGCTAACTTGTTTGCGCTGAAAGAATTTGGCAACATTTATACCCGGATAATGAACCCTACGAACGATGTGTTTGAGAAACGCATCGCAGCTCTTGAAGGTGGTGTAGCGGCATTATCAGTTGGCTCAGGATTGGCCGCACAATTCATAGCATTGAACAACATTTTACAGGCGGGCGATAATTTTGTTTCTACCTCCTTTCTTTATGGAGGAACCTACAATCAATTTAAAGTAGCCTTTAAGCGCCTTGGCATTGATGTTCGTTTTGCTGAAGGCGATAAGAGTGAATCTTTCGAAAAATTAATTGATGAGAATACAAAAGCCATTTACCTTGAAACAATAGGTAATCCAGGTTTTAACATTCCTGATTTTGAAGCGATCGCAGCACTGGCAAAGAAGCACGATCTTCCTTTGATCGTGGATAATACTTTTGGTGCCGCAGGATATTTATTTCGCCCGCTTGAGCATGGTGCCAACATCGTTGTAGAGTCTGCAACAAAATGGATTGGCGGTCATGGTAATTCAATCGGTGGTGTTATTGTTGATGGCGGAAATTACAATTGGGGTAACGGAAAATTCATTCAATTCACTGAACCTTCAGAAGGATATCATGGATTAAAATTCTGGGAAGCATTTGGAGAAGGTAATCCATTAGGTCTTCCAAATCTTGCGTTCATTATTCGTGCGCGCGTGGAAGGTCTTCGCGATTTTGGCACATCATTAAGTCCTTTTAACTCCTTCTTGTTATTGCAAGGATTGGAAACTTTATCACTTCGTGTTCAACGTTCAGTTGATAACGCCTTGGCACTCGCCCAATGGCTTGAAAAACACGAACTGGTTGAAAGTGTTAACTATCCGGGTCTTGAAAGCAGTACCTATCACAAGCTTGCAAAGAAATATTTACGCAATGGTTTTGGCGCTGTATTGTCATTTACTTTACGCGGCACAAAACAACATACGTCTAAGTTTGTTGATAACCTTAAACTGATCAGTCATGTTGCGAATGTTGGTGATGCTAAAACATTGATCATTCAACCTGCAGTAACAACGCATCAACAACTGAGCGATGAAGAACAAATTTCATCAGGTGTGTTACCAAACTTGCTTCGTATTTCAGCAGGTATTGAACACATTGATGATGTGAAGGGTGATATACAACAGGCTTTTGCTAAAGTATTTGAAGGAGAATTGGTGAGTTAAACCTCACCCCTAGCCCCTCTCCGGAAGAGAGGGGGAATGAAAAGGAAAATTGATTTATGGAGAAACACGATCAGGTATTTCATTACCAACAAACATTTGAGTTAGAAGCCGGAGATTCACTTCCTGGCTTTCAGCTTAAGTACACTACACTGGGCAAACTCAATCAAGAGCGCAACAATGTGGTATGGGTTTGTCATGCCTTAACCGGAAGCTCTGACTTTACCGATTGGTGGAGTGCCTTATTTAATGAAGGTAAATTCTTCGATCCTCGTGAGTACTTCATCATCTGCGCGAATGTATTGGGAGGATGCTATGGTTCGACTGGACCATTATCACAAAATCCTGAAACAGGAAAAAACTTTTATCATGGTTTTCCGAAAGTAACCAATCGCGATGTCGTACGGGCATTTGATTTGTTGCGTGCTGAACTCAATATTGAAACTGTTCATACCTTGATTGGTGGATCACTCGGAGGACAACAAGTATTGGAGTGGGCAATACAACAGCCAGAAGTTTTTCAACACATTATTCCGATTGCTACGAATGCTACGCATTCACCGTGGGGTATTGCTTTTAATGAAGCACAAAGAATGGCCATCGAGGCTGATGCAACCTGGAAAGAAAATGATCAGCGCGCAGGTTTTGAAGGATTAAAAGCAGCACGTGCTATCGGCATGCTTTCCTACCGTCATCACGATACGTACGAACAAACGCAATCAGAAAAGAATAACGAAAAGTTAGAAGGCTATCGCGCTGCTACCTATCAACGATACCAGGGTGAAAAATTAGCCAACCGGTTTAATGCATTTACCTATTGGAATCTTTCACACATGATGGACAGCCAGAATGTTGGAAGAAATCGTATAAGCATAGAAGCGGCCTTGAAAACCATCAAAGCAAAAACATTGGTGGTGGGTATTGATACCGATATTTTGTTTCCATTAACGGAGCAGAAATTCTTAGCCGGAAATATTCCAAATGCCCGACTTGAAGTAATGACTTCACTTTATGGGCATGATGGTTTCTTAGTAGAGTTCGAACAATTAAGTGAACACATTCGAAAGTTCTTCGAAGAAGATCTGGCGAGTATAGAAATTAAAAACAAAGTGAATTGACAAATTCAAAAGTTACCGGTTTCCGGTTGCCATATACCGGTAACTGGAATCCGGAAACCGGTAACAATAATCTAGATATTAAAAGTATAAACAATAACATCCATGTCATTCGAAAGTAACACAACACAACATCGTCATCTTAAACTAGGTTTATTCGGATTTGGATGTGTAGGCCAGGGCTTATATCACGTGTTGGAAGAAACACCCGGTATAAAAGCAGAGATAAAAAAAATCTGCGTAAAGACTAAAAATAAAACCAGACCCTTTGCGGAAGATTTGTTCACGTTCAACAAAGAAGAAATTCTGAATGATCCTGAAATAGATGTAGTCGTTGAATTAATTGACGATGCCAACGCGGCATTTGAAATTGTAAAGACAGCATTACAAAATGGTAAGGCCGTAGTAACCGCTAATAAAAAAATGTTAGCGGAGCATCTTGAGGAAATCTATCAATTGCAGCAGCAATATGGAAAGCCTGTTTTGTATGAAGGATCGGTATGTGGAAGTATACCGATTATCCGTAACCTCGAAGAATATTATGATAACGATTTGCTTGCTGGTATAGAAGGTATCTTCAACGGATCAACCAATTACATTCTCACCAAAGTTTTTGAAGAAAAGAAAAGCTATGCCGATGCACTTCAAAAAGCACAAGAGCTTGGCTTTGCAGAATCTGATCCAAGTTTAGATGTAAAAGGTTTTGATGCAAAATTCAAATTGGTTATTGCCATCATGCATACTTTTGGAGTTTTTGTAAAACCCGAAGAGGTTATCAACATTGGCATCGACCGCATCTCTGATCTGGATTTAAAATTTGCCCGCGACAATAACTACGGTATCAAATTGATTGCCCGCGCATTTAAAATTGGCGGTCAGGTTTTTGGTTTTGTTGCTCCTCAGTTTATTGAAACTACGCATCCGCTTTATGCTGTGCGCAATGAGTATAATGCAGTGCAGGTACAAAGTGCGTTCGCAGAACAGCAACTCTTCGTTGGCAAAGGTGCTGGAAGTTACCCAACCGGTTCGGCCGTTCTAAGTGATATTTCGGCTCTTACCTATGATTATCGCTATGAGTACAAGAAACTTCATCAACCACACGATCTGAAGTTTTCGAATAAAATTTTCATGGAAGCTTTTGTAAGCTTTGATCTGGGAACGCCTATTACCATCAGCGACTTTGAAGAATTTCAATCCGGTTATGCTGCCAATGGCAAGCAATACATGGTCGGTAAAGTAAGCTTGGAAAAACTAAATTCCTGGTCAAAGATTGATGGTGTTGGTATCATACTCGCACCCAATGCCGCGCTGATTCCGCAAAAGGAAACTACACCGGTTAAGGAACTGGCAGTTGCGTAGGGTTTTGAGTTAATGGTTAACGGTTAATAGTGAATGCATTACGGCATTTCAACCGCTTAACCATTAACTATTAACGGATAACTGCAAACTCCCCGGTGGTGTAAAAAACCCATCGTTTCATACTATTTATACAGGTAGGTCAATATATTTGTAGCCGTTAAATGTATTACCTATGGTTATTCTTTCTTCCATTGCCGCCTTCACGATTATAATCCTGCTGCTGGTTTTCATGCTGATTCTGGCGCAAATGAAGCTGGTTCAATCAGGACCTGTGAAGATTGTAATCAATGGAGAGAAAACGATTACCGTTTCTGCCGGCAGCTCCCTACTTTCTACTTTAGCGAACGAGAAAATATTTCTTCCATCAGCGTGCGGTGGTGGTGGCACATGCGCCATGTGTAAATGTGTGGTTGAAGCTGGCGGTGGCGATGTATTGCCAACAGAACAAGGTCACTTAAGCCGTCAGGAGAAAAAAGAAAACGTCCGTCTTGGCTGCCAGGTTAAGGTAAAACAAGATTTAACTATCCGTATTCCTGATGAAATTTTTGGTATTAAGAAATGGGAATGTGAAGTGGTTTCAAATTATAACGTATCGACTTTCATAAAGGAATTTGTTGTAAGACTTCCTGAAGGTGAGACGCTGAACTTCGAAGCAGGCGGATACATTCAAATTGACGTACCTACTCTTACCGCTGATTTCAGCACAATGAACATTGCTCCTCACCCTGAATTGGGTCATAAGCCAGACGTATTCCAGTCAGACTGGGATAAATTTAAGTTGTGGGGTTTAAAGATGAAAAATGAAGAGCCAATCTTCCGTGCGTATTCAATGGCCAACCATCCTGCAGAAGGTAATATTGTGATGCTTAACATTCGTGTGGCCACACCACCATGGGATCGTGCTAATAACAAATGGATGGATGTGAATCCGGGTATTTGTTCTTCTTATATTTTCTCGCGCAAGCCTGGCGATAAGGTAACAATCTCTGGCCCTTACGGGGAATTCCATATTAACAAGACACAACGTGAAATGATTTACATTGGAGGTGGTGCCGGTATGGCTCCGCTTCGTGCTCAAATCTTCCATCTGTTCCATACTGAAAAAACGAACCGAAAAGTTTCATATTGGTATGGTGGTCGTTCGAAAAAAGAACTCTTCTATGTGGATCAGTTCAGAAAGATTGAGAAAGAGTTTCCTAATTTTCAATTCAACATTGCCCTTTCAGAACCTTTACCAGAAGATAACTGGAAAGTGAAGAAAAGTCTGGAGGATAAAGATGCTGATGGATACATTGGGTTCATCCATCAATGCTTAATGGATAACTATTTAAAGAATCATCAATCGCCTGAAGACGTAGAGTATTACCTCTGCGGACCACCATTAATGAATGCAGCAGTATTGAAAATGCTGGATGATATGGGCATTCCGAAAGAGAATGTGAGATTTGACGATTTCGGAGGATAAGTCCTTTTTATTGGAAAGATTGCAAAAAAGGTCAACCTCAACGGTTGACCTTTTGCTTTTTAAGCGCTTTTGTTGTAGCTATAACAATCGATTGCAATCTGTGAAGAAAATTATCTCAATAGTGTTCCTCATTATGTTCCTCTTCAATGTGGGTGGATACTATATTGTATTCTGGGCATTACACTCGCAAGCCAAAAGCGAACTCTTGCACCGCCTCGATGCTGACCAATATGCCTCATCTGACACAGAGGTTTTGAGTATTCCACTCTCCCTTCCCTACCCATTACAACAGGATGACGGATATAAGCGGGTTAACGGAGAATTTGAATATCAGGGATCATATTTCAATGTCATAAAACAGAAAATTGAAAACGATACCTTGTTTTTGGTTTGCATAAAGAACCATCAGGAAAAGAAGTTGGTGAGCAAGATGAATGAATATTCAAACCTGATGAACAACGTGCCAGCCAGCACCAAACATACCATTGACCTTTTCGGGAAACTTTTTAAAGATTATAATTCAATTCACTTTGCTTGCAGCTTCAGCAATGAAGGCATGAATCTTAGTGTCTGCTACACATATCTTCACCTTGCATTACCTACGCAAGATTATCCGATCATCTCTCCTCCGCCTCAGGTTTAGTAAATCTCTTTTTAAGATGCATTGGTAGTGTTGCTGTTCTTACAAACACCATGTTACGGTCTTTGAAGCTACAATGCTTGCATCTATTCAATTCATTTACATTTTACTAAACATTATCATTTCATCAATATGAAAACACGTCTACACTTTTTAATACTTACTATAATCTTATTCTCTGCCTCGTATTTTGATGTCAATGCACAGGGTTGTGTTGCTGTTCGTCAAATGGGTGGCGTTAATCCATTATCCATTAGTGGATACACACTTCCTAAAGGAGAATTTCAAATTGGAACGGGCTATCGTTACTTTCATTCATTCCGTCACTTTGTCGGCACGGAAGAACAAACTCATCGTCAAACAACTGGTGGAGGTCACGATGCTAATGGTAAAGAACTTGGCAATGCAGTAAACATTTACTCGCACGCCATAGACTTCAACGCATCATATGGAATTACAGATCGGCTTCAAGTAAGCATGTTCATACCGTTCGTTCACAATGAACGTTCACAGGTATTGCGACAAACGGCTCCTACTGTAGATACTTTCCGGTATAGCGTCTATGCACACGGACTTGCTGATATTCGTTTTAATGTAAGCTATTGGATGTTCGATCCGAATAAAGCTTCAAGAGGAAATCTATTGATTGGTCTCGGACTAAAAACAAACTCAGGAAGTTATACTGTTAAAGACAATGCTCCACAAGCAAATGGTACAACTGCTAACGTTATGATGGATCAGGCGATTCAACCGGGCGATGGTGGTGTTGGTTTCTCTATCGAAATGCAAGGATTTGTTAAAATGTATAAAGGCCTCTATGGTTTTGCGAATGGTTATTATTTATTTAATCCAAGAGAATCGAACGGAAGTTATAAGTCAGCTCCAACCGTGGTGAAAGATGAAGAGGGTAATGTTTTAGGAACGCTAACGGGTTATAACCTCTATGCCTCTCCTGATCAATATTTTGTTCGTGCTGGTTTTATGACAACCGTTGGTAAAGCAAAGAGTCTTACTTTATCATTAGGTGGAAGATTTGAAGGCATTCCTGCATACGATGCATTGGGTGGTCAGGTAGCGTATCGTAGACCAGGTTATGTGATCGCGATTGAACCAGGTGTTACATACAGTCGCGGCAGACATAGTGTAAGTCTATTTGTTCCCTTTAACATTGTGAGAAATCGAATTCAGAGTGCGGCTGATATCGCCAATCAGGATTTAAAGAATTCAGTTATTACTGATGAATCTGAAAAAGTTCATGTCCAAGGTGATGCGGCCTTTGCTGACTATTCTATCAGCGTAAACTACAGCTATAGACTTGGTAAACTCTTCAATAAGAAACAAGGTAATCTTACACCTCAAAAAGTATTTTAAATCAACCGGTTTTTGATTCATAAAAAGTAATCTCAAAAAGGAGTGTTGCACAGCACTCCTTTTTTTGTTCGTTACAGATTGCATTTTCAGCATGCCTGAGAATATCTACTCAACACTGTGAATTTTATTTTTTTAAGCCCATTAAATATTGTGTAAATCCCAATTAGTAAAGGAGAGTAGTAAAACGGAACCCGACTAAAGTACGCATGTATTCATCTGCCCTCGCATCCATCATTCGTAGAGTATCACTGCTACCCACCGACTCAACTTAGAATTAAAAAATGTTTTCTTTATACTTTACATCTCATAAAACAGACCCTCTTATGAAAAAACTAAATCATTGGATTTACGCATTTATTCTTTTCTTATCCGTCATTGCAATGGGTTGTGGTGGAAGCGATTCTGATACTCCAGAAGCGCA
>DAIQPD010000192.1:0-7816 GCA_036787535.1 Chryseolinea sp. | reverse complement strand
ATTGTCCTCCGACTTAAAGTAGTTGTCAGCATGCCCATCCGCAACATGATCTACTTTAAGTCGGAGGACAATTATGTTTTACTATATTATAAAGTAGATGATGAGGTGAGGAAGGAACTCATTCGGACCAACCTTAAAAAACTGGAGCAGGATTTAGACCTCCCCAATTTTGTCCGGATACACCGATCTTATATGATTAACTCCCGAAATGTGGCCACGGTGCTTCGAACTTCCCAGGGTTATCGTGTTAAAATGGATTTTGGGTCAGACCAGATATTGTCGGTTTCCACCAAGTATCAGCAAATTTTTGAAAGCCGGGTGCTTCAGAAGGGTTCTGTAGTGGTCTGATTTTACCCCGCAGAATTCAATTTTACCCCAAAAGATCAATCCTCCCTTTTGCATTCCTAAAAGTATCCGAACTTCGCAATCGATTTAATCGCGTGTGAGGACAATTATGCAAGGAAGGTATCAGTTTGTTTACTTCGTTTTGGCTTTGGTGGTTTTGGGTTGTTCTTCCAAAGAGAACACGAAAACTATTGCTCCAAATCAGGTTGTCGCGGAATTACCAATTGGAAATTCTGAAGAAGGAAAGATTCTATATACAACCTGCAAAACCTGCCATGGCGATTCGGCTGAAGGCAACCAAAAGTTACGAGCTCCCGCACTGGCCAATACTGATGGTTGGTATTTGTACCGACAACTAATGAATTTTCATAAAGGTATTCGGGGCTATCTCGAAACCGACACGCTTGGTTATCAAATGGCCGCGATGGCAAGGACACTGAAAGATTCAATCGCGATAAGTCATGTCGTGGCATATATTAAAACCATGCCGGTGGCTGAATTACCTGTTATCATTCAAGGCGATATTCAAAAAGGTGAACGTACCTATCAAAGTATTTGTGGTTCATGCCATGGAGCACGTGCGAAGGGAAACGAAAAAATGAATGCACCTCGCTTGAATGGTGTAGACGATTGGTATTTAGAAAGTCAGATTAACAAATTCAAAAATTCAATACGTGGTGCTCACCCTGCCGATAAGTTCGGTGCGCAAATGATCCCTATGGTGACATTGCTTACTAGCGATCAAGCAGTGAAAGATGTGATTGCCTACATCCGATCAACAACAAAACCAGTTAGTGAATGAAGCGAGTAATCATTCTCCTTACACTCATCTTTTCACTGATACTCATTGTAGTAGCATTGAAGTCTGCGTCTGATAAAAATGAGTTGACACTTTGTAATACCTGTCCACCGGGTTTTGAATTGACAGACGAAAATGTTTGCAAGCTCAGAAGTTTATATCAGCAATATGAATCCGTTACTGGAAATGATCCCGGAGTCGGTGGATTAAAAACAGCATTGCCTACTGTTCGCGATGGATTCACTCCACAACAAATTGATTTGGGCCGATATCTTTTTTTCGATCCTGTATTGTCGAAAGACGGAAGCGTGTCGTGTGCAACATGCCATCAACCTTCAAAAGGATTTAGTGATGGATTGAAAACAAGTGTTGGCATTCATAACACCAAATTAAAACGTGCCGCACCCAGTTTATGGAATGTGGCGTTCTACAAAAAATTCTTTTGGGATGCTCGCTCCACTTCACTCGAAGAGCAAATGACAGGGCCATTGTATTCGGAAGACGAAATGGGCACTACCCGCGAACAACTTTTAGAAACGTTGAATGATATCAAAACCTATCAATCATTATTTCACCAGGCTTTCCCAAAGAAGAAATCAACTGAGATTGAATTAAATGAAATCTATACAGCACTCACTGCATTCGAATCTTCTTTGATATCACTCAATAGTCGTTATGATCAATATGCACATGGCTATCATGAAGCATTGAGTCATGAAGAGATTGAAGGTCTCAATATTTTCAGATCATTTGTGGCGCGATGTGCGGAGTGTCATACACCTCCTTTGTTTACCAATCAACAGGTAGCTGTTATTGGTCTTGCAGAACCTGATGGCAAAGCATTGGATCCGGGAGCACAACAAACTTTTCAGGATCCTTCACTGCGCGGTGCGTTTAAAGTTCCAAGTTTACGAAACATCGATCGCACAGCTCCTTACACACACTCAGGTAGATTCAACACGTTGCGTGAGATGATTGGTTTTTATTCTGCAGGTCGTGGGCATGAAGTAGCGAAGAATGAAAAGCTCCACATTCATTGGCATATCTGGGAACCTAACCTTACCAATTATGAAATGGATCGGCTTGTTGATTTTGTAAAAACATTGACAGACGAAAGTTTTAGACCACAGCAACCGAAGGTACTTCCATCCGGAATCGCCATTGATAAACCAATCACTTCACAAGCATTGTGGTCTATTCAACAAAATACTCATTAACCTAAACCAATTCCTTCATGAAAATTTTTAAGCGTGTTCTTCTTACAGTGGTCATCCTCGCGGCCGGCATATATTGTGGGAAACTAATTTTTGGAAGAGGCTCAGACATTCCAGCGCCTATGCCAACGTATTTCAGTCAATCAACTGAACCTGGTGATTCGGTTGGAATTGGAGCGGGTACGATTACCGGAAAAATCATTGAAGTAAAGAAAGGTAATTCCATTCAAGAGGCTGTGGGTAAAGCAAGTCCAGGTGATTTGATTCGCATCTATCCAGGGGTTTATAATGAAACGGTTTACATCGATAAAGATAACATCTCGATCCAAGGTGTTATTGAAAATGATGAGTGGCCAATATTGGATGGGCAGAAGAAGATGAACGATGCCATCTTGTATTCAGGGAATGGTGTGTTGATTGAGAATATGAAGATCACTAATTACAAAGGTAATGCCATCATGGGACAAGCGGGCAACAATTATGTGATTCGTAACAACTGGATTGTGGACACTGGTGTGTATGGAATCTTTCCGCAGTTTGGAAAAAATGGTGTTGTTGAGCGCAACATCCTTACCGGAATTGAAGACGCTGCAATCTACATCGGCATGTGTGATAACGTAGATGTTCGCTTCAACGAAGTATACGGAAATGTAGCGGGCATTGAAATTGAAAACTCACGTCATGCTTTGGTAGAATTCAACTATACGCATGATAACACTGGTGGAATTCTCGCATTCCTTACTCAAGGTTTGCCAATTAAAACCTGTTACGATGTGATCATCCGCAACAACTATGTGTACAACAACAACACGAAAAATTTTGGAGCAGTTGGTTCAACAGTATCACACATACCTGCGGGAACGGGCATATTGATTATGGCTGCTGACGATATCACGGTTGAAAACAATATCATATCTGGAAATGATAATGCAGGGATCACCATTACCGATTATGCTTTTGCCGGTGTAGATCATGCAAACGATCCTGAATCTGAACCCAACTCCGATCGTATTACCCTTCTTGATAATTTCATGAGCAATAATGGAAACAATCCGATTGCTGATGTGAAAGCGCTCATGGCTACCCAATTTTCAAAACTCGGTCCGGATATCATTGCTGTGGGTGGAGGTATTGGAAGTTGCGTTATTAATCCTTCTCGCTATAGAACGTTTGGTCTTAATTCATATGCAAACTGTCAGGTACGTGATACAAGAAGTATCAAAACGTACTTATTGGATAAACCGGTGATGCCTCGTGTGACAGCGCAAATTGAAAAAGGTAAGATGACGTACTACGGAGTTTGTTCTGGTTGTCATGCTTTCAGCACACGATTGGTTGGACCACCGGTAAATGTGATTCAGGCACTTTACAAAAATAATCCGCAAGGCATTGTTGATTTCATTGCTCATCCAATTCATAAGCGTGATGATTATCCTGAAATGCCTCCGCAAAATTACCTGACAGAAGAAACACGCAAAGCGGTGGCTGAGTATATGTTATCGATCACGAAGTAAAATTGATTTCCGTTTTATTTCGTGTTGTAACTTCTGCAGTGTTTCAAATTTAAAACTGGACTTACGCAATCTGTCTTTCACCAAGGAGTACGCACAGAAACTGCCCATAGAGATTGTACTGAGAAGTACCTCTGTGTCTTCTCTGTCTGGATTTACTCCGTGTCTCCTCTGTGGTTAAATTGAAATTTTACATAACGTCAGTTAGAAGTGCCACAGAATTTATTTTTTCATTTCTTCCTTCGGACAGTTCAAATATCCAAGTCTTGTTTCTCAACGAGATGCTTATTATTCTCATAGAAATTTTCTTTCATAGAGATTACCTATTATGAAACAAATTTCATCTTTATCTGAGTTAAATAGTCTCAAATTTTAATATTGATCATGGATTGAAATGGTGATTCGGAATGGATTTGATACCTTACCTATAAATTCCAACCATCCTCAATTTCAATTATGAGAAGAATTGTCGTACTCCTGTTCCTGCTGTGCTTTGGAAAAATCGCTGCACAAACAAATACAGAAAGTTATCCTGTTGATCCTGCCTCTGTAGAGCAAGCAGGTATTCCCAAAGGTGAGATCCTCACTTTTACCTACGATAACTCCAGAATCTTTCCGGGTACTTCTCGCGAGGTTAGTGTCTATGTCCCGGTAAAGTATAAGGCTGACAAGCCTGCATGTGTATATGTTAATCAGGATGGTATTCAATGGAAAGCACCAACAGTGTTTGACAACCTGATTGCTAAAAATGAAATGCCGGTCACCATCGGTATTTTTATTACACCGGGAAAAGTACTGTCGCAAAATAAGGAGGCAGCGATTGATCGGTTTAACCGAAGCTTTGAGTATGATGCGTTAGGCGATGCCTATGCCAGAATGTTATTGGAAGAAATTTTTCCGTTTGTTGAAAGCAAAAAAACTTCCGATGGCAGATCAATAGTTTTAAGCAAGAATGGAAATGACAGAGCGATAGGGGGAGGTAGCAGCGGAGCGGTTTGTGCCTTCACTGCTGCGTGGGAACGTCCGGAGGAATTCTCAAAGGTATTCAGTGCAATAGGAACCTATACAGGTTTGCGCGGTGCAGACCGATATGATATTCTGATTCGAAAGCATGAGCCCAAACCCATTCGTATTTTTATGCAGGATGGTACCAATGATTTAAATATTTATGCTGGCGATTGGTGGAAGGCAAATGAATCGATGGAGCGTGCATTGATTTTTTCAGGCTATGATGTAAAACATGTGTGGGGTGAAGGTGCGCACAACGGCCAGCATGGCACAGCAGTATTTCCGGAAGCGATGCGGTGGTTGTGGCGCGATTACCCGAAACCAATTGCTCCGAGCCAAACCAAAAATCCATTTCTAAATGATATCTTAATCGCCAATGAAGGTTGGGAATTGGTAGGCGAGAATTATGGATTTACAGAAGGTACTGCTGTTAATGCAAAAGGTGAAGTTTTTTTTCAGGACATCCCGAATTCAAAAACGTATAAAATTGGATTGGATGGCAAGCTGCAGGAGTACATTGCAGATTCAAAGAAAGCAAGTGGCACTACCTTTTCCGTTGCGGGTGATATGATCACTGCCACTGGTGGTTGGTCAGAGCCACCCACGAAACAAGTTCATCGATACAAAACAGCCAAGACGTATGAAGTGGTTGCAGATGAAACATCAGGCAATGATGTTAGCATCTCCTACAATGGAAACATATATGTTACATCTCCCGATGGACGTGAGAAGCCAAGTAAACTGTATCTCATAAAGCCAAATGGTGAACGTAGTGTTGTTGATGAGGGACTCAAGTTTGCGAACGGACTTTGTTTTTCCCCTGATCAAACTCAGCTTTATGTTACTGAATCAGCCACGCATTGGGTGTGGGTTTATCAAATTCAAGCCGATGGATCATTGGCTCATAAACAAAAGTATGGGTGGTTGCATGTGCGTGATGTAGACGAAAATGCCTGGAGCGATGGATTAAAATGTGATCGTGAAGGTAGGATATATGTTACGAGCATGAGTGGAATTCAGGTGATGGATCAGTTGGGAAGAGTCAATGCAATTATACCGATGCCAAAGACAAATGGCTATGCTTCTAATCTTTGTTTTGGAGGCCCCAATTTTGATATCATGTATGTGTCTTGCCGCGATAAAGTATTTCGGAGAAAGGTAAAAGTGAAGGGTGCTAATAATTTTGAGAAGCCAATCAAACCAGCTAATCCAAGACTATAGGTATCAAAATCTTTCCCGCAGATATCGCTGATTAAAACAGAATCATCGTTCAGCAATTTATTTTGCCACGAATGCAAGAATTAAAATGCAAACAGATCAGCGCAATCAGCTTGTATTCAATCTGCGCGATCAGCGGAAAATGACTGTGATTTCCCTTCACAGATTAAACATTGTATCCAAACCATGTGATTGATTCTAAATCATTTTATTATATTGAATTGCAATTCTTAACAAAAACTAAATAATCTTTTATGACTAGAACTGATAGTAAACCCGCAACCTGGTTTTGGATCGTTAGCATATTAGCATTGGTATGGAATTTAATGGGAGTGATGGCTTACATTATGCAAGTGATGATGAGTCCTGAAGAGATGCAAGCTTTACCTGAAAATCAAAGAACGTTTTATGAATCAACTCCAGCATGGGCAACAGGTGCTTTTGCCGTTGCCGTTTGGGGTGGTGCCATGGGTTGCATACTTTTACTCCTCCGCAGAAAGCTGGCGACACCCATCCTGATAATTTCACTTGCAGGAATTTTGGTACAGATGTATCACTCTTTCTTCGTCAGTAATTCATTTGAAGTATTTGGCCCCGGAGGCATGATCATGCCCATTATGGTTTTGGTAATTGCCATTGGCCTGATCTGGTTCGCTCGTAAAGCAACGGCTAAGGGCTGGATGAAATAGAAATAAATAACTTTAAATCTATCTGAAATCTTACTTACCTATCGAAATACCGGTAGCCAATAATTTTTTTGCTTCCTCATTCCCCAATGAGGAAGCATTTTTCAAATCACTTTCTGCTTTTGATGTTTTGCCCATCGCGAGAAGAACCTTACCTCGCTCCAGATACGCCAATGAATTGTTTTTATCGAACTTGATGGCTTGTGTAAAAGTTTCAACCGCGTCATCAGGATGTCTGTCTTTCGCGAAATTCATGGCCTGCAGCGTAAGTAAATACGCATGATCAGCCTTTTGAGCATCCGTTCTGCTATTGCGTACAGCTCTTGTTATTTCAGTTTTTATAGGTTTCCATTCATTGCGCGCTACATGTATTTTAAATTTTTGTACATAACCTTCCGTATAGTATGGGAGGGCTTGTGTAAATATATTCAGCGCGTAAAGACTAAGAGTAGTGTCACCTAAAATCAATACGGAATCAACGACATGTTTCATGTTTTTGAAATTCAACGCCTGCATATTTTCAGAAAGCGTAAAATCAATATAGGCATTTAGCTTTTGCTTGTCATGCAAATACGCCATCCCTCTATACCCTAGCACTTCTTTATTTGCACTGTCCTTTTCCAAATAAATGGTGAAGTCTGAAATTGAAAGTTTAAATTGATTAACATAGAAGTAAGAGGTGCCCCGTATCTTATAAATAACAAACGATTCAGGATTTAGGCGCAACACAGCTGAAAGATCGTCAATTGATTTGTCCCAAAGTTTTAACTCTTGCTCGTAGATTGCTCGCTTTTTATACGCATCAGCAATTTGGTTGTCAAGTTGAAGTGCCAGATTATAGAACTGATAGGCTTTTGCATGCTCACCCTTGTGTTCATACGCTACAGCTTTCAGGTAAACAGAGAGTGGTTCATCATCGGGCTTATCAGTTTGATTAATGATAGCGATACATTGATCGAATTTGCCGGTTACGATATTGCAATAGGCTTGTCTTAATTTTGCTGCATCTCCTTCAGGCAATCCATATACACGGGT
>DAIQPD010000191.1:0-7828 GCA_036787535.1 Chryseolinea sp. | reverse complement strand
CACGCATTGCTATAGTGGTGTCAGCGTTGCTGATGATAAGCGCTTATTATGTGCCCCTTTGGCAAATCCTCATGTGGGCACCACAATATCCGGAAGGGCTGGAAATGAAAATCTGGATCAACACACTTTCGGGTGATGTTAGAATTATCAGTGCGTTGAATCACTACATTGGTATGAAACATATCGAAGTAGAAATGTTTCCGGAGTTTAAGTACATGATTTACATTGTTGGATTTATCATCGGCATTGGCTTGTTAACCGCACTGGTGAATAAACGTTTTATGCTCATTACGTATGCATCGTTGATTCTCGCATCGGGCATCGGTGCGTTAGTTGATTTTTACGTATGGGGCTACGACTATGGTCACAACCTTGATCCAACAGCACCCATCGTTGTGCCAGGAATGTCCTATCAACCTCCACTGATTGGCACCAAACAATTGCTAAACTTCACTGCGTTTTCAGGACCCGATATTGGAGGATGGATTTTTCTTGTAGCCGGAATTCTTGCCTTTGGAGCTCTGAGTTATGAAATTTATGTGACCAGAAAACAGCAGGCAAAAGAAAAAAATGTATTGCAATGACCATGGAAAGACTTTCGGATATTATTACGCGCAAGGATATTGAACTTTTAGTGGACAAGTTTTACGAACGAGTGAAAGAAGATGAACTCCTTGGACCACTATTCAGTCATGTTGACTGGGCTAAACATCTACCAATCATGTACAGCTTCTGGTCTTCCATGATGCTTGGTGAACAAAGTTACCGTGGTGATCCGTTTCAAAAACATGTTAACCTACCCATTCAACAAGTGCATTTCACAACCTGGTTAAAATTGTTTGTTGAAATCGTAGATGAACATTTTGCTGGTGACAAGGCTGTGGAGATAAAAGTACGTGCGCAAAATATAGCGCAGGTATTTCAGCATAGAATGAACTTGATCAATCATACTTTATGACGACAATCAATGGTCGGTACTGAAAGGATTTTTCTGTTTTTATGTTCCACTGCTGTAAGTAAGGGTGCTACGAAACTTTCTTATAGAATTGCCGCTCAGCTTGAGATGATGGGAATTGCGGATATCGGGGATCTTCAAAATTTGTCAGCGCAGCGATTAATTCCTTTTGATTTGCAGAACAAAATGATCTTTATCAATGGATGTCGTTCGGGCTGCCTTCGCATGCTTACGCATGGATTCAACACCGAAAAATATCTTTTTGTAAACGTATCATCCTATTTAAATTCGGCCTCATTCAATGTGAACAATTACATTTACACTGAGATACTTCCAAAAATGTCGGAGAAGTGGAATTACTCGTTATCACAAAGCATTGACTCAGAACAATTGTAAATGTTCGTAGACCCCTAATCCACTAGCAAAGTTCTTTCGTTAATGAGGTTGGCGGGATTAGAATTTAATTTTTCGATCTTCCAATTGAAGCTTGCCATCATTTTCCATTTTCTTCACCGTTCTAATCACTGTCTCTACGCGAAGTCCCGTCATATCCGCAAGTTGTTGGCGGGTAAATGGAATTACAATTTTTTCAGCCCCCACTGATTTTACCAGTTTCCCTTTAAAATACTTTAATACCGTGGTAATACGATGTTCCGGGTCATAGGATGAAACTTCAGTAAGAATCATGGATTTGTATTGAAGTCTCCTACAGAGTACCTGATTAAGCTTCATGTGGATATCAAAGTTCTCTCTCAATAGCTCTAAAAATTCAGCTTTCGGAAGCCTCCAAATCTTGGCTGGCTCTGTAACAATGGCCCCACTTGGGTAATCAAACCCACCCAACAAGGCCGGCTCACCGAAACTTTCACCAGAATTAAAAATGCCCTGCGTGAACTCTTGTCCATCCGGATTAACGATATACATTTTTACCTGGCCTGCTTCCACCTGAAAAAAGTATTTTGCAGGATCACCGCCTTCAAATAAAATGTGGCCTTTCTTCAGATGTACCAACCTGGCTTTGTACTTTTCAAACAGTTGTACCGGTATCAATTTTCTCTTTCTTTTTCCAAGAAAATTAGACAAATCAATGGGATATGCCATACCTAAATTAAGAGTTTTTATAAAAGAAAAGGTTTCAGCATGTACGCTTTGGTACATTTCTTTATCCTTTGACTTTGGGTAAAAGAATGTTGTTTTCAATATGAATCCGTTGCATTAAATCGGTATCGAATTGATTCAACATAACATAAGTCATCCTAAGGGTAGGGCAGGCAAATGTTGGCGGTTCATAATTACTGGTTAGCGTACGAATTGACTTAAGAAGGCTTCCTGCACGTTCATGTTCCTGCTCAATCATAGTAATTAATACAGCAAGGTCATCCTGAGCAACACTACGGTTAGATTTTTCGGCACTGCGGTTAAAAAGTGTACGAATGGTAGCAAAGAGTATTTCTTCCTCTTTGGGGAAATGGTGCATAAGTTGCTCCGATAGTTTTTCAAAATCCTCGCGAACCGCTATCAGGAATCCATTGTCTTCTCCGTGAACGTTGCACACTTTATCCAACAATTCTAAAATATGAGGAATTGTTTTTTTGACCTCGTCATGATGATGTTGAATAATAAAATTGATCAGCAGGCCAGGATCCCAGGTAATGAAGTGCATTGGAGAATCGCTGTCTATCTTTGCATCTTGTTCAATGATCTCGTTCCAAATCTGATCCGCGTTAAGATCGATTGCCTCACATGCTTTTACAAAGGATGTTTTACCGTTACAGCAAAAGTCGAGATCATAGTGAATTAAATTCTTGATGCTGTGAGGGAAGTTCAAAGCAATTTCAGCCAGGGTAAACGTATTCATATCACGGGTTTTACCAGCTTCCATCACATCGCATTTTTTACCATTTTCAAAGCTAACATCATCAAAAACTTACAATTATGATCCAAGTCATAGAGTCCTCCTTTTAAAGTCGTACTCTTGAAAAGGGGTTAACGAAAGACAAATTCTACTTCGAATCGCTTTGCTCAATATCAACGTTAAAGAAAGTCCCTCGATTCTCCTTTCGTTCCTGCGACTGCCGTGTAATTAAGAACGCAACCGTAATCAGGTTGCGTAGTTCACATAGTTGAGGGGACAGAACGGCCCCATCGTAAAGTCGCTCGGTTTCGTGGTATAGAATATCAATTCGTTTCATCGCTCGTTTCAATCTCTCGTGTGATCTAACAATCGCTACATAATCACTCATCAAATCACGAAGCTCTTTTCGGTTGTGGGTAATCAGTATTTGTTCGCGCGGAACAATCGTACCTGCCGAACTCCAATCCGGTATGTTCTGGGGAATAGCAATCGATTCTAATTTATCTTCAACATCACTAACGCAACGATGTGCAAATACAATGGCTTCTAATAACGAGTTGGACGCTAAACGATTTGCACCGTGTAATCCTGTGCAGGAGCACTCTCCGCAGGCATAGAGATTCATAATTGAGGTTTGCCCATGCTTGTTCACTTCAATACCACCACATTGATAGTGGGCGGCAGGCACAACGGGAATCATTTGTGTAGCTGTATCAATACCCTTACTCAAACATTTTTCGTAAATATTAGGGAAGTGCGAAATAAAATCTGCTTTTAGAATATGAGTACAATCCAGGTATACACAATCATCACCACGCGTTATCAATTCATGATCGATTGCCTTTGCCACAATATCGCGCGAAGCTAATTCACCCCGTTCATCATATTTGAACATGAACCGATCACCATCCTTTGCCCGAAGATATGCGCCATGCCCACGGATAGCTTCTGTGATCAAAAACGATGGATTATCTTCTTGCGAATAAAAGGCGGTGGGGTGAAATTGAATAAATTCCATGTCCTTTACCGAGGCCATAGCGCGATATGCCATGGCCACACCATCACCGGTGGCAATCAAAGGATTCGTTGTTGTTCGATAGACCTGTCCCGAACCACCTGTGGCAAGCAACGTCACTTTTGAAACATACTTTTCGATTTTACAGGTTTGCTCGTCCATCACATAGGCTCCATAGCATGAGATGCCGGGTTCAGGTTGTGATATCTTATGTTTGAAATGATGCTCTGTGATCAAGTCGATCGAGAAATGATGGGACAGTAATGTGATGTTAGGTAATGTATTGACAAGGAGAAGCAGACTTTTTTCAATCTGTAAGCCGGTAACATCCTTATAGTGAATAATGCGTTTTTCCGTATGACCACCTTCCCTGCTCAATGCCAGATTTCCAGAGGCATCCTGATCAAATTCAACTCCCCAATTAATTATTTCTTCCAATCGTGTGGGACCTTCACAAACCACAAGTTCGACAATTGTACGATCACATAAACCGTCACCCGCGCGCAAAGTATCCTCCACATGTTTTTGAAAAGAGTCGGTGAGTTCATCCATCACGACAGCAATTCCACCCTGCGCATACTTGGTGTTTGATTCACTATCGTCCGCTTTGGTGATAATGGTGATGCTCTGGTCCGGAAACCGTTTTGCTACTTTGATAGCAAATGAAAGCCCTGCAATGCCTGATCCAATAATAAGAATGTCTGTCTGTGGCATGATTAATTTTTAGAAATACGAATATGAAAGAGATGTGATTACAAACTAAGTCTCCCTATCGATAGTAAATGACAATTCCAATTTTATGATCACTCAATCCAAAATTCTCATTTATAGCTTGTCTTCGTTATGATTGAAGTCATACGCGAAATGTGTAGCAGAAAGTAATTTTGCTGGATCATAAAAAAAATATGAGACCAATTGCTTTACTGACTATTGTCATATTCTTCTCAAGGCTATGTTTCTAAGTTTGTGTCTGAAATCATGCGTTCCAAATTAGCCATCGGATTTATTCTTCTTTACATGGTTGCTCTTTTGCGGCCGGTTGCTCCCTTAGTTGAATATTATGCGAATAAAGATTTCTTCGCAACCGTATTGTGTATCAATAAAGACAAGCCCGAAATGCATTGTAATGGGCAGTGTGTACTCATGGTCAAATTAAAAAAAACGATTCAAGAAGATTCGAATTCATCCCCCATACCCAAAGTCAATTTTGAAGATTACCCCATTGGCTTTGTATCCTTTCTTGCAACGCCCATTCAAAAAAGCGAGCTTTTTGATGCGATCGCCTTTTCACTCTATAAGAATCACTACGCGTCCATCAAAGGAAGCAATCCGTTTCATCCCCCGGATTAAGCTCCGCCTTCATTCCTTTCAAATTAATCGAAGAAAATAATCTACTACGCAGTACAAGCGGAAGTATGGTCTTTACAAATGACCATACCTGAAAGAGTATTGCCAAAATCAAAAAAAATCATGAAATCATTTATTCAGTATATCTCCGTATTTTTAATATCACTTTCAATATTCTCATGCTCCGATGATGAAACCAACATCAATCCAACGGATGGCCTTACTAAAATTGGTGAAGCGTACGCTCTGGGTGCAGGTGCCAAAGTTGAACTATGGGCTAATGAAGATTTGTTTTCGGGTTACAACAGCTTATATGTAGCGTTGTATGATTCAACCAACGGAAAACGAATAAAAGAATCACATGTCCATTTTAATCCCGTGATGACCATGGAGGGAGGAATGCAACACTCCTGTCCTGTTATCAATCCTGAAGATGAAAATGCTGTCAAAGAATTGTTCCCTGGCGCAGCGATTTTCATAATGCCCAGCAGTGATATGGGTTTTTGGGAGATGAATATTGGTGTGCATAATCATTTAAATGAAAAATTCGGCACAGCGACATTTGACATCGAAGTGGCCAGTGCAACACCATCTCGGGTAAAATCATTCGTAACCGAATCCAGCGAAAAAATATTTATTGCCTACAATTTCCCTGCAAAGAAAAAAGTTGGGGTAAATGATTTTGATGTTGCCGTATACAAAATGGTGAGTGGTACAGAGTTTACTCCTGTTGATAACTTCACCATATCCCTGGAACCTGAAATGCCTTCCATGGATCATGGCTCTCCAAATAATGTTGATCCCGTTTATGACGAGGCCAATGGTCAATATCGTGGCAAAGTAAATTTCACGATGACAGGTGAATGGCGATTAAACCTTACCCTCAATCGCGGAGATGAATCAGAACCTATATTTTTTGATGTGACACTTGATTAAAAGAGGATGGAGGGGTACAACATTATAAAGTTTGTACCCCTCTATTCTAAAATTCCACTATCATGAAATGCCTTGCTATTTTAATACTCCTTCTGCCCTTCTGCGGTATGGCTCAAGAATTGCCTGAATATGATTCACTGCCCACTCATCTGCTTTCTGAAATCACTATCCAATCCTCGGCAGAAAAAGATACGTTACAAAATTTCTTCCGCGCCAATAAATCAGCCACGACCGAAGACATTCTAAACCGTATGCAAGGTGTGTACCTTATAAAGCGGGGAAGCTATGGGCTAGAACCGATGCTTCAGGGGATGACAGCAGGACAAATCAATGTAACTATTGATGGAATGAAGATGTTTGGTGCTTGCACAGACAAAATGGATCCTGTTACGATTTATGTTGAACCACAAAACCTAAAAGCCATGAGCATCAAGCCTGGTTCCAGTGGCTCAAAAATGGGATCTACTGTTGGCGGAACTATTGACATGCAACTGGCGCAACCCAGTTTTTCCACGAAAACATTTTCTGGAAGTGCCGGGATTGGCTATCAGGGAATTTCGAAAGGAGCAAACGCCTATTTCAATGGAAATTACTCATCAAAGAAAAGTGCATACAACATCAGCCTTAATTACAGGAAAGCACATAATTACAAAGACGGAAATGGTGACATCGTACCGTATTCTCAATACGAAAAATTTAATTTTTCTGGCGGTGGAAAATGGAGTATTGGAAAGGATACCCTTTATGCCAATATGCTACTTGATGATGGCTGGAACATCGGATTCTCAGCACTACCGATGGATGTTGGCTTGGCGAAAGCAAGGCTTTACGCACTGACGTATCAGCGGGTCCGTTGCCACGGACTGGTCGAAACGTTTCGTGTCAAGGGTTATTATAATAGTATCTATCATCAAATGGATGATACTCATCGCACCGATATAAGCATGCACATGGATATGCCAGGAGAAAGTAAAACCACGGGCATGTTTGTAGAAGGAAGGTTGCATCGTTTGAAAAATCATGCCGTATCTTTTCGTTCGGACTTTTACTACAACAAGGTGTTAGCCGAGATGACGATGTATCCCGAAAATGAAGCGCCCATGTATATGCAAACATGGCCAGCCTCTGGAAGAGCAGCAGCAGGTCTATACCTGGAGGATCACTATTCCTTGTCGACTACAACTAAAATCAAAGCAGATGTACGGGTAGACTTTACGGCTAGCACATTGGACAAGGGAATCGGTAAAGACCAATTAGAGGTTTTTTATCCTGAAATTCAAAACACGACATCTATCATTACAAAATCATTCCATGCCAGCATTCAGCAAATGGCAGGCAATTCATTTATTACAGAACTGCATGCCGGTTATGGTGAACGCATTCCGACTTTAAGTGAAACGTATGGCTTTTATCTTTTTAGCCGGAACGATGGATATGATTACATTGGAAATGTTAATCTAAAAGCAGAGAAGAGCTGGTCGGGAGATTTGATGTTTACATATTTCACCAGCAGTTTTCAGGTAAGTGCTACTGGATTTTACAAGTATCTTCCTGATTACATCTTTGCCAGTGCCCAGGCAGATATTCGCCCCATGACGCCTGGAGCAAATGGCGTTAAAGTCTATCACAATATTCAGTCAGCAACATTTATAGGAGGTGATTTCAACATCATTGCCAATCTTACACATCACTGTCGGTTGGTTAATGTAACCAAGTACAC
>DAIQPD010000190.1:0-7836 GCA_036787535.1 Chryseolinea sp. | reverse complement strand
TGTGGCCATAATTAATAAGTGGTTGTAAATAGTCTCCTAAACTTTAAAAACGGTGTCAGGAGAGTGCCCGGGAGGTGCGATTGGGCTTTGTATATGGGTATTCGTCACTTTTATGTTTGATGGTATCATCAAACACATTAGTTTTGAAACAGCTTAAAATAACAAAGCAGGTAGAGGGGAGCCTAGCTCCCAATCAAACAGCACTTACCAATTGTTTGTCTACCTTAGAATGCTTCCGGAGCTGGAACTCTGGGAGCATTTTTTCTTTCATCTCTTACATATTCTTGAGTTTAAATGCATCGATATAACTGATCAATTTTTTACCATCCTTAAAATTCTTTTCCCAAGCCTCTTCTTCATGACTGATTTCAATAATCTCATTGGTCTTGGTTTCACCAAATCTTGATGCAACCTCCTTTAGAGTGCTTAATTCATCTTCAGAAAAAACAGAATCGTCAAATCCTCTTTTAGGATGCGGCTTAAACTGTTCTCCAACAATATCTTTTGAAAAAGCTTTGTAATAAATATCAACCTCTCCGCGATCAGCGATATATTCGAAAATGCTATTAAAGTTATTTGGCACAGGACCTTTGTTAATGGCCCGATATCTACTACCACTTATCGAAAGACCAGTCTTTCTGAAGTGACAAAAATCTGCATAGAATAACAATTTATTGAGCTTAGTTTTCCACGGCTGTGTTTCATGGGTGAAATACACCACCATCTCTGTGAATTTCGAAAGGTTTGGAATCCGATAGCCGGTATGGTCGTCCGCTACTCGATCACCCATGAGAAAATTTTGCAAATCAAAATTGATAAACTCATCCTTAAGTAAAAGCTCATCAATTTTAGCCATTACACGCTCACGCTCTTTGTCTGTAAGAACATCGCTCAGATCTACGAGACGTTTGAATTCTTTTGGATCGCTAGCCAATTGTATAAGTCTGGCATTGCTTGAACTTGGTATTTCACCATTCTCATAACTGCGATAAACATTGATGCCAAAACCAAGTACTTCAGACATCTTAGATGCGGATACACCATATTGCTCTCGCAATGAAATAATCTCTTCAGGAAAAGGCAGGTTGTGCTTTTTTCTGAAGAGATTATAAACCTGATTCAAATTCAATTGGGTGAGGCGCTCGTCTTCAAATGTTTCCCCGCTATCCTCACACAAATAATAATGGTAAACGATGTCGAACTTTTCCTTACGGAATTCATGCTCGATCAATTCGCTTTTAATTACCATCTCTTTTCCTGTGATTGGGCTTTTCATATAATTATTTTTTATAGGGATAAGTCATATTATGTTCAGGAAAATGAAAAGAGATACAAATCACTTTATCGTTGGGTTGCCCCATCGTAATCTTAATATATATCTCACGCTTTGAAACCATTTTTCCGAATACCCACATAGGGGCACCATTGTATAATTTATCAGGTAGAGGCCCTTCTGAGTAATTAGCAACAGCTAGTGCTTTTAACTCCTTCTTTACGTCCTCAACATTCAGCTCCAAATCAGTCAAAGTCTGAAAGTTTTTCTTGTTCAACCGATTTTGAAATAGCAACCCCCAGAAATCAAGCTTAAACTTGAAATCCTTCAAAAAAAGCTCAATTTCGGTTTCTGTCGCCATTTGAGAACACATTTCATACACAATTATACAACTTTAAAGTGAATTTTGTTTCATTATAACCATATTTTTCACTTTAAAGTGTTAGTATAAAGGGATCTGACGCTTAAAACGGGCTTTTTAAGCCCTTTTTTAAAGCTAACCCGGAAAACAACTCCGGGCTTGGATTCATGAAATAATTGACCAAGTTTAATATCTTAAGCAGTCAAACCTCATCAACACAACCCGGAATCAATGCAGCTTCAGGCAGGTTATATACTTACGTGGGTCTTTGACCATCTCAAAAATCGTAAGGATACCGACACCGATGCCCTGTTAAAATCACTGTGTTTCTTTGAAGTTGAATCAACGTTACCAAAAGAGAACCGTAACGATAAGCCGGAGATTGCAGTTTTGAATAATCTTATCTCAAGGGGTCTCCCAACGCGACCAAGTCTATTTATTGAAGAGTGTCTGCATAAATCTCTAGGCTTGGGAGAAAGAAAGATTGACCGATTGGGAAATTTCTACTTTCAAAAATCAGAAGCAAAAAAATATGATACTCTGATTGATCGTGCGCTACATGTAATTGATCCTCGAATTGATCCAGCTACTTCACAGATGTCAATAAAGGAGAGTTTTGAGCATGGGAAGATTGGAAGTAAATATGAGCAAGCGTTTCTTTTCAAGCTTGCTCCTCAATTTTTAGGAAAGGAGTGGTTCCAACTATTGGAACTTCAAAGAGAGTTTCCCTCTATTGTGAATCAGCAAAGCAGATTCACGGAACAAAGAACTGATTTCACTATCCAGTTTCCGTTTGCAATACTCGATAAAAGGGGAGTAGTCATTGAAGTTGATGGGCCTCAGCACAAAGAACAAGCCCAGGCAATTCTTGATCAACAACGAGACGAAGCCGTGCTAAAACAAGATTGGCTTGGAACCATTCGCATACCAACGGAAAGTTTTCCAAATGTTCAGAGTAAGCTCCATTCAATTCTAAAACTTAAAGACCATACCTACTTCAAAACACTTGCAACGAATTATAACGAGCCAATTTATAGAACAGTAGATGGCCTCGATGCTCTGCAGATGGCATTAAGTCCACTTGCCATTGCTCGCTTACAAAAGACTATACTCCAATTTCTGCTTCACGGCAAACTGAATGTTAAAGATTTGATTTGGAATGTTGCCGTTATTGAAAGGGATGTTCCGTGTGCTATGCTAGCACTTGCAGATTTACAAATGCAATTGAAAAATCTATTCGCATTGAAGAGCGAATCGTTTGTACCAGAAATTAATCTGACAGTAATCAGATCAAATGAATTCGTATCTGCCAAATTAAATCAACAAGACTTTAGTAACTACTTTAAATCAGTTGAATTTCTGCCCCTTAAGAATTTTAATACTGGAAATAAAGAGTATGATTTGCTGCTGGATGTTTCCGTTCTCCAACGCCCAGGATTTTCCGATAGCGGCTTTTCAATTAAGCATAAAAATAAAGCAGTCATTAGAACATCACACCATATTCATACTGACAGAAACTTTATTACAGCTGACCTCATTAAATACAGCCCTCTCGTAAATTACAATCCACAAAATCCTGAATATTCTGTATTTAATCTTCAAACGATACATGCACTTCGTTACTTTCTGCAAACAGTCTTTCGGAAAAACACATTTCGGGAAGGTCAACTTGAAATACTAAATAAAGCACTACAAATGGATAGCGTTATTGGTCTACTGCCAACCGGTGGCGGTAAATCACTTACCTATCAATTGGCGGCTCTGTTGCAACCGGGAGTTTGCCTGGTAATTGATCCTATTAAATCACTCATGAAGGATCAGTTTACCAATTTGCAAAAGAACCATATTGATGCATGTAACTACATCAACTCATCATTAAAGACACGAGAAGAAAGAGAGCGAGAAACAGCGAAATTGAGTGGAGGTGAAATGCTTTTCAGTTTTGTTTCTCCTGAACGTCTTCAGATGAAAACGTTCAGAGACTCACTACTCAAAATGCATGAGCATAAAGTCTATTTTAGTTATTGCATTATAGATGAAGCTCACTGCGTATCCGAATGGGGTCATGATTTTAGAACCTCCTATTTGAGCTTAGGAAAAAATGCAATTGAATTTTGTAAGACAAAGAATAAAGAATCAATTCCTCTCTTTGGTCTTACAGCCACGGCATCATTCGATGTTCTTTCAGATGTGCAACGCGAACTATCAGGCAATAATGAAAAGTATCGATTAAAGGAAGACAGTGTTATTCGGTTTGACTCTGTTAATAGGGAAGAACTTAATTTCGATATTATCGATACTGAAATCCAATTATCAGAAAATGATGATGAATGGAAGCTGAAAAGAAAATTAGGCGAACAGAAACAAGCGACATTAATTCAAGAGTTGAGGAAGCAGACCTTTGATAATGGCAGCAAAGCAGGTATTATATTCTGTCCGCACAAAGGATGGTTCTATGGTGTAACGGATCGATACAAACAAAATGCAAGGGAGCTTAACGGAGTTTACGATGCAATAAAAAGAGCTCAAATACCCAACATCATGATGGGCTCCTTTATGGGATCGGATGCCGATGATGAAAGAACCAAGGTCAGCATCGAAGCTGACTCCATTCTGGCACAGGAAGAATTTGTAGACGGCCAACTGAATCTGCTGGTCTCAACAAAAGCTTTCGGAATGGGTATTGATAAACCCAATGTTCGCTTCACCTTTCACATCAATTACCCAAGTTCTATTGAAAGCTTTGTGCAGGAAGCCGGTCGTGCAGGACGAGATCGAGAAAAGGCCAATTGCTACATTCTTTTTAATGATCAGAAGGTAAAGACCACGAAGAAGGAACATGAAATTGATAGAGATAATCTCCTCTACTTTCATAACTCTTCCTTTAAAGGTGTTGAAAAGGAAAAAGCAATTCTGCTAGAGTTGCTCACAGCTATTCATACTCCGAATAAACTTTTTGACATAGAAGTAAAAGCACACGAACATATCAATGAAGAAATAAATTTAGCCTTATGGCAAAGTCCCGCTGGTCATTGGTACATGTTTGTAAATGGCGAAACGTTCTCTGATAAATTCGGTGCTCTTCACTTACCTCAATTAGAACTTGATACTGCAAGAATCACTAAGCCCCCGGATCAATGCAATGAAGTATTGAACTTTATTCGTAATTACATTCTTCAGAACAAGGAAGGAAATGTGTTTACGTGGTTGAAGAAATCCACAGTTGTTGCAGGGATTGAGAACCTGCTGCAAGCGAACGAACATGTTGAGCTAACCTTGCGATTTGAAAACAATATCACAGAGCGAACTGAAATCATTAGTAACTGGCTAAAAGCATCTTTCGATAATAATTTATTTGACGCAGTAACGACAAAAGAAATTCTAATGTCGGCTAATTCATTCGATGACTTCAAGGAACAAGTTGGTTCAAAAATTAGAGGCGGTCTTACATTTGATCAGGTGTCTCACAATAGGGATACCACTAAAGGAAATCCAATTGGAACGAGTGAGAAAGAACTTCAACGTCTTTTCCATGGATTTAGAGTAAAATCCGATACAGAAAAAGCACTTTACCGTCTTTCTACAGTAGGTATTATTGATGACTACACTATCGACTTCAATTCAAAAACTTATACCGTAACTGCCGCACGAAAATCGGATGAGCAGTACTATAAAAATCTGGAGAACTATATCCGCAAATACTATTCAGAAGTACGGACTAAACAAGAAATAAAAAAAGTTAGAAAGTTTGAAGGCGACACGGTCATTCAAAAATGTCTTTTCTTCTTAACCGACTTCGTGTATCGGGAAATTGGGAAGAAAAGATTTGAAGGCATAGGCGCAATGAAAGAAGCTTGCCAGATTGGAAAAGTTCGTGGAGGTGTGGCGTTCAAAGAATACATCGATCTTTACTTCAATTCAAAATATGCACGGATAGGGTATGAAGTAGCGGGCAAAAATAAATCCCTAACAGATCGCACCGATGAAGGCCGAGATCAGGATATTAAATGGGTATGGGAATTTATTGAAGTCACTCATCACGATCCTTCTGGTGGTCAGATAAATAATCTGAAACACTTGCGTGGAGCTTGTGTCCGCTTGTTAATTCCGCAACCCAACAATGGAACTCTACATCTATTGAAAGCTTTCTCTCTTTTCATTCTCGATCCAGATAACAATAAACTTATGGAAGAAGCTTCAGATAGTTTCTCCAAAGGATTTATTGAGTTGAAGCGCGAGCACAAATTATCGTTTGATTTAGTGCTAAATGAAGTAGAAGAATATAAAAACTATGTACTTGAATTCTCAACCCATCCGGGTATTCAGGGAATAATGGATAAGCAAATCGAACTATTGTCAGTTAAGATTCACTCCGATTGGTTGGACACATTCAATGATAAATTTTTAAAAGATTATGAACCAAGACATACATACGCATCTTGAAAAACTGAAGGGAGAATTAGAAAAACTCGCTCCGGCTATCCAACATCTGCAAAAAGCGGATGAGAACACAACTACCGTGGTTAGTGCTGTGAAAGGTCTACACAAGGAATATTCGGCTCATTTACAACGAATCGAGGAGGCTTTACAATCTTCCAATATGGATCATCAAAAGCAGATTACGAAAGTGATTAGCGACTCAATAAAAAAAATGGGTGATGCTACTAATTCATTTTCAGAATCCCAGGGTCTGTTTGATAAGACGATCAAAACGCTGGTTGATAAATACAAACTCTTAGCTGCCGAAACCAACAAACTCGTTGAGAAAATTGACAAGGTCGACTTCCCGGTTCGATTGGATAAACTAGATGCTACCGTAAGTTCAATTAATCAGGGCCTTCAAAATACTCAACAACGGATTGGTGACGTGGAGCGAAACCTGAAAGATGATCTGCAAGCGAAAAGCAAAGATATGGTTGGTAAGATAGAAGGTTCTGAAAAAGAAGTAAAACAACTACTAGGAACGATTCAAAAAGAGAACCAGCTATTAAAAATACTAATGTTTGTCACTCTTGCCTTGTCAGTAGGCACAATTGTAATTCTGTTAGTAAAACTTTAACCAGTTAATAATAAAGGCTTGCGTCTGGCACACCTTCATAGTAGCTTTCAATCTTTTTAGACTATACTTTTAATGACCTCCGAACAACTCAAACAACTTGAAGATAACCTGTGGTCTGCTGCCGATAAACTTCGGGTAGATAGCGGACTCAAAGCCAGTGAATACGCAACTCCCATATTAGGTTTAATATTTCTTCGTTTCGCTTCCATACGCTTTAATAAAGTGAAAGACGAAATTGAAAAAGAAATTAAGGCACAAAAGAATAGCAGAAGGCAACGTGAAAGACATGAGATAGCGCTCGAAAAGTGCGGGTTCTACCTACCGCCCGAGGCTGAGTATGAGTATCTGCTTAATCTTCCAGAAAAAGAAAACATTGCCAAGGCCATTAAAGTGGCAATGGAAAAAGTAGAACTCTATAAGCCTGAGCTAACAGACAGTCTACCAAAAGACGAGTATTTCAAACTTGTTAATAAAGACGATAAATCCCTGCCTAAAACACTACTTAAAATTTTTGCAGATATTCCTGAAGATGCAACGGGCGATGTGTTTGGAAAAGTGTATGAATATTTTCTATCAGAGTTTGCATTAGCGGAAGGACAAGGTGGTGGAGAGTTCTTTACACCTACCAGCGTAGTAAAGCTGATGGTAGAAGTAATAGAACCCTACAAGGGAACCATCTTCGATCCGGCATGTGGTAGTGCCGGTATGTTTGTACAGAGTTCTTACTTTGTTGATAAGCGCAGAGAAGAAATTCATGATACAGATACCAAAGACCTGATGGTATATGGCGCTGAGCGAACTCCGGAAACCGTAAAGTTGGCACGGATGAACTTAGCAGTAAATGGCTTGCGCGGAGAGATACGACCAGCAAACAGCTATTACGATGATCCTTATAGCAGCTATGGTAAGTTTGATTATGTAATGGCGAATCCACCGTTTAATGTGGATGAAGTAAACCTCGACCGTGTAAAGAACCAGAAGCGTTTTAACGAATACGGCATACCACAAAATAAGACGAAGAAAACCGGCAAGCAGAAAGCGGATGTAAATACGGTGCCCAATGCCAACTACTTATGGATAACTCTCTTCGCTACCTCATTGAAACCGAAAGGACGTGCAGCACTTGTTATGGCCAACAGCGCC
>DAIQPD010000189.1:0-7891 GCA_036787535.1 Chryseolinea sp. | reverse complement strand
TATATCAACATAAAAGGATTGAGTGATGCTCAATTATTGGAGCTCGAATCGAAAGGACTTATTGAGCTCTTTGACTTTGCTACCGATAAAAATTGGGTAAAAAAATATGGTCATCAATTTGGATTGGTGTGGGAAGAAGGAAGAGCAGTGGAGGTTTAAATAACTCGAATTATTTTAAGAGATAACGGTTGGAAATCAGAAGGTGTCATTTACCAATTGAATTTATTCAAAGGATCGAAGCTGAATAAGAATCTTTGTCAAGTGGGGATTTACAACCTGTATTTATTGTGCAACCTTATCGGTTATTGTTCTTCTTAAATCTGAAGTCACACTTCTTTGAGCCTAAAGCAATTGTTCCAGTCCGTACCAATTGCAATCCTGCAAAACCGGACGTTAACTCATCAACCTCACAAAGTATGGGTGCAAATTTCTGATAGCTATGCTTCTCGTATAACTTACAGATGCCACATTCTAAAATGTCAATGCCATAGCCAAGTCCATATGTCTCCTGTTTATCTGTAATTATTTTTGCTACAAACCCATTGGCATTTGAATTTTTGCTTACTCGTTTGTTTAGAGACTTTATAACAAGGGCAGCAATCCATGTGTTGACTAATTTTACAGGAAGTCTCTTCAGCCATTGCTGAAGTTTATTTTTAGGTCTCACATACTCCGTTACTACTTCAAGAGAGAATCTTCGGATTGTTTCAAAATTTTCACCTTGCAAGTCTAGTGTCTTAATGAGGGCTAAAAAGTATCCACTAAAATCAAGTCGTTTGTCAATGGGATTATCAGACGTAGCGGCAAAACTGATGTCGGTTGAGATTCCTTTGAAATGATTATCAATATCTGTCATGATACTTTTTGAGCGATCAGGAAAATTACGCTCAATAACTTTGATGAAATATTTCTTATAATCTTTCATTGAAGTAAGTCCATAGTTTCAATCTCAAGTCAATTAGGTATTACTCTTAAAAATTGATTATAAAAGAAATGAGGAACCTTGGTTGAAGAACAAGGTCTGCAAAAAGTTTTAAAGCAAAACGCCAATGATGAAATTTCATCATTGGCGTTTTGACAAAATTCACTAATACTTAGTTCTCCAATATTTCAATTTCAACGCGCACATTCTCTTGCGCACGTGTGCTGTGTTTATCATGAATTGGGCGCTTACCTCCCCAGGCTTTAATTTGCATGCGATTAGTTTCGATCCCGTTACTTAATAAATAATCACGAATAATTTCTGCACGTTCGGATGATAATTCCTTAGAAGAACCATAACCATCTTTTGTGTTGTTTAATGAAAAGAAACTCTTGCTGTCTTTTCCCATCATAATAATTTTCCCATGCGCCCCACCATTTGCATGACCGTGAATCTTGATTTTATAATTCGGATTTTCTTTTAACATCTCCAATAAGCTATTCACTTCAAAGTGAGATTCAGGTCGCATGATCGCTGCATCCTTAAAGAAATAAACATTATACATTACAGCAATGTCGCCTTTCTGCAATCTCACTAATTCGAAAGGTACTTGCACTGCGCCACTTTCATTTTTAGTAATATCTTCTCCCTCTGGTGTAATGTAGTTTATATCATGTTGTACTTTTCGGTATCCAAATACTTCGCACATTAATGATATATTATCACTTTTACTTGCCGGGTCAGAAACTTTAACCCCCATATTACCTTTATAGGTACCTATCTTTCTAGTACGATCCACATCGATTACATCAACATCTCCGTCCACTGATTTGTTGTCTGATGTTCTAAAAATCTTAAAGTAGAAATTAGCACCTTCGACACCACGGTCAAGTTCGGAATCCTGATTTGAAGTTTGTTCTGTCGCTACTGCATCAACAATTTGTTCAACTTCTGATGATTCCGTTTTCTGAGCTGATGGAATTACAACAGGCATTGTACTTTCCAATACCGAACTAGTTCCATGAGTGGAGTCATCTCCCAGTACGTTTTCTATTTTTTGTTCTGTTGCAGGATTGATATCAATTCCTCTTGATTGCATTTGTGGCTCTCCTATTGACTGCATGTTTCCAAGCATTCCATTGTACACCCATGCATCTGAAAATTCAGGTTGTTGTCTCAACCTTAAGGCTTCTCCTATGGCTTTGTCACGATCAATTGTACTGAGTACATAAACGTAATAAAGATTGCGGTTGGGGTTAATCATAAATTGAGCGTGCAAATTTCTCTTATTCGCTTGCTCTGTAAATCGCTTTGCGTTGTTAGGAATTGCAAATGCTCCGATCACCACAAAATTGGGTGTTTCGGCTAAATTTTGGTGTTCCTGACGCGCTGCAACGGTGGGCTGAAATACTATAAAAGCTGAAAAAATACCCACCAGTGCAAAAAAATTCTGGGTCTTCATGGCACATGGTTTTAATGTAAAGGCAATAAACCTACCACGAATATAGTAAAGAATTAATACAATACAATTAATCAATTACCTGTCAGTTGGTTAGATTTTTACAAGACCTCAAACAATTCCTCCAATGACTCCCCTTTCTCGTCAACTAATGTTAGCTTATGCTTACCTAAAGTGGGTTTTAAGGCCAATCTGTGGCTTTTTTGTGTACTCCCAACATAATGACCATCCAAATGCCAGTATACCGTTGTAGTATTATTTCGATGAGCAAGTTCAAATACGGCACTCCCTAATTTTCCATCTAATTCACGAGGAATAAAAATTTTTGCGTTTGGTTTGGGATAAATCAAGTCCATCGAAGCCAGCGGAGATGTTCCAATGCAATCGCCTCTGAAAGGTGGCAATATCTTGTATGACGCATTCTTCTGCCGATAATAATACTCTTGGGCGGGTGGTAACACAAACCAATTAACATCCTTTATTCGATCGAGTGATTCACATTCACTATGTAATTGAAATTTCTCATTTGATGAAAGATGTACCTTCTTATGATACGGGCAAGGTAAAGTTTGTAAACCTGCCTTGGTTATCCAAACCGTATCAACCCGATTGCAAAGTGGTGTATTTCGATGACCACTTTGTGTACAGATGGTTATCTGTTCCATTTCAATAGTTGGTTGTTGAAACCAACCTGTATTTGGAAGTTGAGAAAATATATCAAACATAACTGGAGAAGCCGCTTCCGTTCCGGTAAGACCCGGCCTTCCTTCTCCATCCGCATTACCTACCCAAACACCCACTACATATCCAGGTGTTACACCAATTGCCCAGGCATCACGAAAACCAAAACTTGTTCCTGTCTTCCATGCAATTTTTTTTGAATGATTAAAATATTTCCATCCTGTTTCTTCTCCGGGTCGATAGACTTCTCTCAACACATCGAAAGTTTGATAAATGGATGATGCACTAAGGATTGAGTTCTCTTCCAGAATTATTGATGCCTCATTATTAATTGATGCTGAATCATGGGATAGGTAATTCAGGGGATGAAAATCATTCGGTGAATACTTATTTTTTCCAGGATGTTGAAAAAAATTATTTAATGTTCTTGCCATGGATGTGTACATGCCACTAATATCCCAAAGCGTTCCCTCTGCACCTCCTAAAATAAGAGAGAGTCCATAATGATCTGCTGGTTGATCCAATGTTGATATACCTATGTTTTTTAATATGGAATGGAATTTTTCATACCGATAGCTACGCAGCTCATGCACAGCCGGAATATTAAGAGAACGAATCAGAGCTTTATCGGCAGGTACCGCACCATCATAGCTCATTGAAAAATTCTTGGGTGCAAACCCATTTATAATGGTAGGGACATCAGGCTGCAATGTTCGGGGAAGCATCTTGCCTTCATCTAACATGGCCGCAAAAAGAAATGGTTTTAAAATACTTCCAGTACTGCGAGGTGAGTTAATGATATCCACGGCATCACCATAATGCCCACGCTGTTTTACTTCTGTATTTCCTACATAAGCCAATACATTACCTGTGCTTACCTCAACTACAATAGCCGCGGCATTAAAAACCTGATTCGCTTTTAATCGCTGATGATGATCCTGAATTATTTGCTCAACACGAATTTGAAGTTGAGTTTGCACTGTTGAATGAATTTTCGTTTCAGCAAATCCTTCACTCGATGCGCGTGCCAATAAATGTCTGGCATATCGTGGCAATGGTTGAGGGTCTTCAGGAATAGATTCATCTTTTGCCAATGAACAAGTGAACGCATCGATCGTTCCACTCTCTTGTAGTCGATCGAGAAGTTTATCGCGCTTCGCTTTTAATCGGTCTCTGTTTTTTCCGGGATGGATAAGCGATGGTGCATTCGGTAACACAGCAAGCAATGCTGCTTCACCCCATGAAAGTTCTTGTGGATCGCGACCAAAGTACCGCCAACATGCAGCTTCTAATCCAACAACATTTCCACCGAAAGGTGCGTGCGATGCATAGAGCCCAATGATTTCATTTTTAGAATATCGAAACTCAAGCCGTGTGGCCATTACAATCTCAATGGCTTTCTGAAATAACGATCTCGACTTTCCTTTTCGTGAAAGCCGTATGACTTGCATCGTAATGGTGCTTCCTCCACTCCTCACTTCACCTGCCTGAATATTTTGTTTCATCGCGCGACTCAGCGAACTCAAGTCTACACCTCCATGATTTCTGAAACGCTTGTCTTCGAATAGGATTAGAGCTTTGGCAAATTTTTCAGGAACAGCATCAACTTCCGGGAATCGCCACTGTCCATCCTTTGCAATAGTGGCACTGAGTAATTCTCCTTTTTGACCTTCAAGTACTGTGGAGTACGGATCGTTGAATAAGGTATTGGGTAAACAAAAGTAATAGATCACTAAGGCAACAAATGTTACACCAAGTCCTATTCTTATTTTGTTTTTACCCTTCATGGATTGCAAAAATAGAGAAAGGTAATGCAATATTGACTTTTAAAATTCTTTGCTGATAAAGAAATATTGAAGACTACCATTCGCAACGAACGAATAAAAATAAAAGATACCTCCAAAAAAAATCGCCAGGCTATGATAACCTGACGATTTTACTTTGCGACTATTTATTGGATCAATCCTTTAATCGAGGATCAGTAGTGATCGAGATTTTATATTCTTTTGGCGGTATTGCCTGCATGAGGTGCTGAACGAAATAATCCCAACGTCTGCGCATCATGTAATAACTATCCGCACCGTATCCGTGACGAGCATTAGGGAAAATCAAAAGATCAAAATCTTTGTTTGCTTTAATGAGTGCATCTGCTACAAGGTATGAGTTATAAGGAGGAACATTATCATCCAAACCACCATGTGCAATCAATAATTTTCCTTTCAGATTTTTAGCATAGGTCTGATTGGCTTGCTGTTCATAGTTCGAAATACCTTGACTGTTCTTAGTCTCTAATCCAATGTAGCGTTCTGCCCAGTCGTCCTCATAATTTCTATTATCATGATTGCCCGATTCGGAGATGCCTACCTTGAAGAATTCAGGGAATTTAAACATAGCGGCAGCAGTAGCATAACCACCACCTGAGTGACCCCATATTCCAACACGATCCAGATCAAGGAACTTATACTTTTCTTGCAGTTGCTTTAAACCTGCAATCTGATCGGGTAAGGTATTCTCACCCATGTTTCCATAACATGCATCATGAAATGACTTTGATCTGTTTGGATTACAACTACCTTCCAACTCTATCACAACAAATCCTAATTCAGCCAATGCCTTGCTATCACCGCGCGAAGGTTGAAAACTCCAGGAGCCTACACTACCTCCTTGCGGACCAGGATAGATATATACAATGACAGGATATTTTTTATCAGCACTTGCATCTTTCGGTGTGTACATGTTTCCATACAAATCCCATTTATTGTCAGCTGACTTCACTGAAAAAGGTATTGTTGCCTGCCAGCCTGAAGCAACAAGACGAGAGATATCTGTTTTTTCTAATGCAGAAATCAACTTACCTTTTACATCACGCACTTCATATACAGGCGGCACGTTGGCTTGAGAATAGCTGTCGGTAAAATATTTTAAGTCTGGAGAGAAGCTAACACTATGGTCGCCCAATGCCGGTGTTAAGAGCTTTAAATTTTTACCACTGAAATCAACACGATATAAATATCTGAAGTACGGATTGACATTCGCTTCTTTGCCTCTTCCTTCAAAATACAGGACACGGTTTTTTTCATCCCATTTTAAAACACGCGTCACAACATAATTACCGGTTGTAATTTGATTTTTTACTTTACCTGTTAATGCATCATACAGATACAAATGTCCCCAGTCACTTCTTTCAGAATACCAAATGATCTCATTGGTTTTTGAAAAGTATCTCCAGTTGATTGCTCCTTGTCCTGATTCGTATTGTGTAGCTACTTTCTCTTCGAAGATATCTTTTACTTCACCGGTTTCAGTATTGGCAATGCGCACGTTCTCTTGTTTGTGATCACGACTTGTCGAAACAAATACAAGTTGTTTACTGTCTTCACTCCATGCGATGTCATCAAAACCTCCCTCACAGGAAATGTCGTCACATAGTGTTCCGCGCCTTGCATCGGCATTCATTTTAAGTCGTGTGATTTTGACATCAACACTGATGTCGATGATGATCCGATGGATCCGAATGATGTCGGCATCCCCAGAAATCGGATATTTCCATTCTTGTAGTTCAGGCGCACCGGCTTGTGTGTTCACCAAATACATGTTGCTGACATGGCGCTGGTCCTGTTGAAACGTGGCTATTTTTTTTGAATCGGGCGACCAACTCAAAATTGGTTTATCGGAATGCTTCCAACCGGCATTGTCGGTGGCATAACCAAAATCTTTTACGCCATCGGTAGTCAATGCTCTTTCTTTTCCAGTTGCTGGTTCTTTAATCCACAAATTCCAGTTGCGAATGAAAGCGATATACTTGCCATCTGGTGAAGGTACTTCTACACCTCCTCCACGTCTACCCCCCGTTTCAGCTTTAGGCTCCACTCCATTCAATAGTTCTTTGCGTGAAGTCGCAGTTGTTTTCTTTCTATCAACAGGACTGAACAAAACGTATTTAGATTGATTTTCCGTAAGGCTACGATACCACAGCTTGCCGTCAGGCAGCCATTGAGGTTGAATGGTATTGTCTACCAGTTTGGATGTGTTACCTCCCAGACGACTGGCGGCACGATCATAATCTTCTGCTGTGAATGTTTTTCCACTTTGTGCCTTCACGGCTAATGTTCCGAAAAGTATTAGGGTGCCAACAAATGGATAGAAATAGGTACGCTTCATAGGTATAGAATTTGACAAAAGATAGTACAATAATGGAAAGATAGTTCCACAAAAGTGATGAATGGAAGTAACCTACTTTCTACTCAAAAAAATACGACCTGAATCTTCAACTATTTGTAATGTTTATTTTTGAAAGACAATACACATTACAACACCCGCTTCGGAAGTTTCTCTTCAATTACCTCTCCGTTTTTTTCATAAACATAATACGCGTTGCTTTCCTGATTAACAGCTACTACCTCTTTAACAGTATTGTCTTCAAAGTAGATAGCCGCTTTATTATCACAGGCGTAGCCTGCCTTAAACTCTTTTGATTTTATGTAGCCTTGAAACCTCGGTCTACGTTCTGGCTCTGCATCATAATGCGGACTATGACTCGCCTTGATAAATCCAAGACAACTTACCTTACTTAATTCTTTCGGACGAGAGTCTGTAGTACCTTCTTCAAACCAGCACAACGAACCGGCACTACCACCTGCCAGTACAATACCTTTGTCCCACGCTTTTTTTAAAATCACATCAATACCTTGCGCTTTCCAAATGGCCATCATGTTTAAGGTATTGCCTCCGCCAACTATAATTGCATCCATGCTCAGCAATACATCTTCAAACGATTCTTTCTGATCATAGCTATTGATAAACATTTTTTGAAGATGTATTGCTGAGCA
>DAIQPD010000188.1:0-7906 GCA_036787535.1 Chryseolinea sp. | reverse complement strand
CCAATTGGATCATCTGAAACCAGATCAGTAAAGACTAAGCTATAGGTAAAATTATAGAAGCCATTGAAAAAATACGTGCCGCCTGATTTTCCAACTTCGTATGGGAATGATCTGCGAGAGTGAGCAAATGTATTTATAATAGCCTCGTTTACATTATCAGCGGCTCCAATGCCAATTGTAAAGGCCTTGCCGCCTGACGCTGCTCCAGTAACTGGATCAACAATAAGAAGTCCTGATTGTCTGTTTTCGTGGTCATAGCATTGAAGAAGAAACTGATTGTCAATGTAGGAAGCAACAGATGGGTAGGTTGGAATAATATCATTGATGGATGAGACAGGAGTAAATGCAACATTTTCTAAGTCAGGATCAACCGAAGCAATGTTAGCCGTCATGAATGGATACTCCATGCAGGCGAAGTAAAAGACTTCTCCAATTTGTGTTAACCGGGCTACAGGATTGACATAGGTTTCATCTACTTCTAATTCCTTAACAAAGTTTCCGTTTTCATCAGCCTTCAGTAGATAGATTCCACTCATGTTGCTTGTGGTCAATTTCCGTCTACCTAATATAAGATAACCACCATCGGAAGTTTGAACCATATCAATGGGAGTATAGTCGATGTCGAATTTGTAATTATCAAATATGCTGGTGAAGTTATCAGTATCAAACTTGGGATTTGACTCTTCAGAACAGGATAGAACTGTAAGCGCAATGAAAAGCAGGGAGTAGAATTTTTTCAACATAAGGAACAAATTAACGGTCTGATGATTTAAATCCATTGGCTAAGAACCGCATTGGGAAAAGACATCCAATGGAAATTGATATATTATCCATTGTCATATCATCCAGAATATCACCAACACCTGAAAGGCTATCACTGCTGTTACGATTTTTAGTGGAGGTAATGTTGCTCATACCCAATTTGTACTGTGCATCAAGGTTTAACCGAACATTGCCAAGGGTGTAGTTGAGACCCGCACCACCGATAAGTCCCCAAGAGCTTTTTGCAAACAGATCTTTTGCACCGACAATGATTGCCGGATCTGTAAAATTATTTTCTCCTCCTGAGGCATTGTCTGTTCCAGAAATTGTAGTCTGTTTATTTGCGTTGATTAGAAAGGCTGAAAAGGCTCCAATCTGAACATAAGGCCTAAGTTTGTTACCGGCAATATCATATTTAATAAGAAGGGGAATGATAAAATAATCGAGCTTTTGTTCTTGCTCATAATTCAACTCAAGGTTGTTGGTGGGTACAACATCGTCATACCACAAGTATGAATTGGTATAGGTAAATAGAGAATGTTGATAGGTAGGCTGAAGACTGAAATAGAATTTTTTAAAATAGAATGATGCTTCTATCGTGGCTTGTGCACCTGGTTGTTTGAAGTGTTCATATTTTTTAGCCGACTGATCAGGAGAGTAATTGGTTGGCGAGAATACGGAATACGTCTTCGTTACATGGACATCCGTTAAATTCGTTCCGGCTTTAAAGCCCAGCCACCATTGCTTGTTCAAAAACTTTTCGTTTGCATCGTTTTGTTTATTGTAGGCTGCGTTAGGCTTTCGTTTTTTATTTTCCTGTGCCGAAACTTGGGCAACGATCAGGAAGCAAAAGAGGATGAGGTAGAGTCTTTTCATGCTTATTGAGGTATGGGGTCTTAAGGTATGTACGCGGTGGTAATTGCGCTATTCTAAAGTTTTTATTTTAACTCTTGTGGTTTGCTTATTATCTACAGATCTATCGCTTTTGAATAATCAGCTTCTTTGCTTCTTTGTAGAAGCCGGTCTTCATTTCATAAATATAAGTTCCTGCCGTCAAATCGCTTAGGTCAATCTCAACTTTGTGTTCTCCTGGAGGGAAAACTCCATCGACTAACGTTTTTGATTTTCTTCCCTGACTGTCGAACAGATTAATATTTACCTGGTAACTGCTATTCACTTTAAAATGCATCGTGGTTTTATCCTTGGCTGGATTTGGAAAGCAATCTTCTAAAGCGAATCGATCACCAATAAAACTTTCTACACTGGTTATAACCTGGTTAGCCAAAGGCAGAGGCTCGAAAATCACACCGTCTGAAGTTCCCTGAGGTGACATGATACCTGTTCCGGGGAGATCTGTATTTGGGAAAATAGTATTCATCCGTACATCATCGGTAATACCCATCCAATCGCGCATGATGTTCGCATATACAACTCTGTAGTCATACTGCATACCAACGTTTGCTTCTGTTAAGTCGGGCACAGTACCCACAACGCCCGGCTGCACACCTTTACCAAATATATAAAGTGGCCCTCCCGTACCATGATCTGTTCCATAACTTCCATTCGAATAAACTCGTCTTCCAAATTCTGAAGTTGTTACGGTCAACACACAATCTTCTAGCCCACGCGCACGTAAGTCTTCTTGAAACGCTTTCATAGCAGTAGACATATGATAGAGCAATGCAGCATGGCCACCCATGGTCGGGTCATAACTTTCAACCTGATCAACGTGTGTATCGTAACCCCCCATCTTTACTAGAAAGACTTTTGTTTGAACTTCACCTGTTAATTTAACCTGACCATCTAACAAACGGGCAACCAATTTTAATTGAGGCGCTAATCCATTTCGTTTGCTTCCGCTGGGCGCATTGAATGGATATGTTTCCGGATAGCTTGCTGTACCGGCTCCACCTTCCTGATATAACTGAAGAAGGCGTGTTGCGTAATCTTTCGATTTATCTTCCAGATCTAATATCCACTGCAGCTCTTTATAATAGGGTGATCCTGCTAAATAATCCGGAGGAATACCAAATGGATCGACACCTTCCATTTCAACAAATCCTTCCAGTTCGTTCACTAACTGTGCAAAACTCTCAGGATTATCAATTGATATTGAGGTGGGGATGTTTCCGTTTTGATGAAATATGAGCGACAAGTCACTTCCAAACTCTAAGGCCAATGGATCCACCATTGTATTATCAGGAACAGCAGGATTTAGAAAATCCTGAGGATACTGATAGAAATCATTTGGTGCAGGATTACCGGAAGCATATTCTCCCTGCAAATATCTACCTAACCAACCTGACTGAATATAATCATTTGCTGAGCCTCCCATGAAAGCAATATCACGTCCACGAAAGTGAGAGCCATCATTGTTTTTATAGGATACACCTTGTACGACCGTCATCCTGCCTATATCATAGAGTGCTTTCATGGCTTGCATATCCGGATGTAAGCCAACCTGAGCGTTTGATGCAAGTGTACTATCTAATGGTATAAAGCCACGTGTTTTATTTTGTGTTGGTATGGCAATGTTAGGTCGCTTACTATAATACTCATCGTATTTTTCTATCGGTATTAAATTATTCAATCCATCATTTCCACCCGCCATCTGCAAAATCACAAGCACACGTGGTGTATCTCCAGCGGCCTTCGCTAATCGACTCAATGAATTATCGCCCATTACCTTAATTGGAATTCCTCCAATCGTAAAAGGTATACTCATGGCCAACGGCAGCTTCTTTAAAAAATCCCTTCTCGAATTATTCATATTCGTATGTATTAGGCAAGTTGATATTCAGGTGATTGTAACATTGCATTAAAAAGAACTTCCAATTGACCTCGCATATCCGCAAGATCAACGGCTGCATTCCAGCGGTTCGTCCAATACAGTTCAGGGTCTGCTGCAAAATCCTGTACAAAGCGTTTCTCAAAATAATTTAAGCGAAGCGCTGTTAATCCGGATAGATCATCCAGCGTATCATCATACACCAAATTATCAGTGATAGGTAACAGGTACTTTGCTAACTCAATAACAAGTAGATAAGCATCCGCTGCGGTAGCATTTGCAATATTGTCCCTTACATAATTATAAACATTTACATTAAACATGCTGCCTTCTGCTGCTGAAATAACATTACGTGCAAAGGCATACCGGCTCGTGAGAGAATTGGGAGTAATCCATGCTCGGTGATAAATTGGAAATTGATGATATGCTTCGTATCCAGCCACATCATAAGGCTCATAGAAATTCATGCCTTGTGATTTTACTGCACCTAAGATTTCGCCTGTTGCTTCATAGAATGCAACTGGTGAGGTGGTCATGTCTGGTATTTGAAAATTAAAGAAGCGTAAGGTACCAACGGCAAGATCCAGCGGTGATTTTATAATACCCCCAAAGTTGTCGTTTACAACTGCTCCATCGCCACTGTCATAAAAGTGTTGACTTCTGAGTAGGTTCTCAATAACTATTTGAAGTTTGTAACCACTGTCTCTAAAGGTATTCGCCATTTCAGTAATGATAGGGCTGTCAATAGCAACACTATCGTCTAATGTGTGCATGGCGGCTACATAGAAACGATAAATTTTCCAGCAAATATGTCTTCTGGTTTCTTCTTGTTCGTAGATAAGTTCAACCAGTTTATCAATTTCATCTAATGCACTTTCTTCTGTTGCTTGCGTTCCATTTAAAAGAAGAGGATCGGGGCGAATGGTGTTGTCTGGGAAGAGCGCACTTGTAAAACGAGTGCTGAATACTTTTAAAGTTTCATCTGTTTCGTGTGATCCTGCATTGAGTGGAGTCCCTTTTACCTTCCCTCTTGGTAATAAGGTATCTGGATCAATGTTTGTAAAGGTATCATCATCAACCCAACCCGTTAATACATTAGCAGCTGCCTGAACATCTTGCTCGGTGTAGTAAAAGTAGTCACCATCAATACCCGTGGTTGGCTGAGTTCCTTGCAGGCCTTTACCAAGTGAATAGAGTTCAATTAATTCGCGGCCGTAGTTTTCATTCACACTTCCTTTTACATTGAGATTGCCATCAAGCAAACGCAACATAGCATTATCAACACTAATCTTTACGGTAAGCTTTTTGAAATTAGTATCAGCAGGATTTAAAGGATCTACTGGAACGAAAGAATCTAAGGCAAACTTTCTGAATAATTCATTTTGAAAATAGAGCGCTCTACTACTGCTAACTTTTGAAACGATGGTAGTAAAGTGGGTATGTAAGAAGTGAACAACTTTTTCGCGGGCAGAATAGGGAAGTGAAAGATTGTCAGGAACACCAGCACTCATCATTTGTCCAATGATCCATTTCAATAAATAACCTTCAAGATCAGAGCCCATACTATTGGCATCTGTAGTTCCGGAAACCACCCATTCCATTCCGGTTTGAGGATCGATAGGTAATACAGGTGGAGGAAGGGTTTGTCTGAACAGTAGGGTGATGGCTTGGGCGGGTGTGTAACCAGCGAAAGTATCAATTTGTTGCTTGTTAGCTCCGAAGGTTGCCCTTCTTAAGAGATGCGCTGCGCGTTTCAGTCCTAACGTGCCCGAGTATTCAGGTAATGGCATGGTAAAGTGGTTTCAATAGGTCAATTAATAACGTACTCTGTGTAAAATTATCCAATTTAAAGATGAAGTGCATTAGTTTCCGATTATTGAAGGATATTTCCTTTCGCTTGGCGTTACCTGTTTTTGTTTTGCATCAAAACACTGACCTTTAAAGCCTTAAACTACAAACATGAAAATCATTGAATGCCCTCGCGATGCCATGCAAGGCTTAACAGGTTTCATAAGCACTGGCGATAAAGTTAATTACATTAATCAATTACTGAAAGTCGGTTTCGACACTATCGATTTCGGAAGCTTTGTATCGGCTAAGGCAATACCTCAACTTCGCGATACAGTAGAGGTGTTAAACGAATTGGATGTTACAACGGGCAAAACGAAACTATTAGCTATAGTTGCCAATGTTCGAGGTGCAGAAGAAGCTTCACGTTTTGAATCCATTTCATTTTTAGGTTTCCCACTTTCAATCTCAGAGACCTTTCAACAGCGCAATACCAATAAGTCGATTAGTGAAGCATTCAATGCGGTTGAAGAAATTCAAAATATCTGCATTCGTTCAAAAAAGAAATTAGTCGTTTACATCAGCATGGGTTTTGGTAATCCTTACGGTGATCCATATGATGTGAATTTAGTATCTCAATTTGTCGACATACTCGTGACACTTGGCGTGGAGATTATTTCAATAGCAGATACAATTGGTATCTCCAATCCGGATACTATTTTTTCATTATTCTCTTCGCTTTCAAAATCTAATCCTAAAACCGAAATAGGTGTACATCTTCATTCAAATCCGTTAACAGCTATTGAAAAAATTGAAGCGGCATACCGTGCAGGATGTAAACGCTTTGATGGCGCGATAAATGGGTTGGGTGGATGCCCCATGGCCGAAGATGATTTGGTAGGTAATCTTGCCACTGAAACTATTCTTTCTTTTTTGGAGGGGAAGGGTGAAAAAACGAGCGTAAACAAAGAGGAGTTTAATAAAGCGCTGATTATGGCCGCTGAAATATTTCCAAAGCATTGAAAATATTACGTTATAGGCTTCATGACTTTAATATAGAGTAGCTTTGATTAAATTTAGTGAGTATGAAAAATATAGGAGTACTTTCAGTGCTGATTCTGATCTGCACGTTTTCTTTTGCCCAATCGGCTAAAGAATTAACACAAAAGGGCAGAGAACTCTATGAGAAAAGCGAATTCATGGAATCGCTTCTCAATTTAAACAAGGCACTAGAGATTGATCCGAATTACGCACCCGCTTACTATTTGCGTGCAAATATCAAGGACACCTTTGAAGATCGCCATGGCGCCATGAAGGATTACAATACCGCCATCGAAAAGAATCCAAAGTTTGCTGACGCCTTCTTTGCCAGAGGTAATGTGAAAATGAAACTTCAGGATTATTACGGAGCCATCGCTGATTATACAGCAGCGATTACCATTAATGAAAATTATATTGAAGCGTATTTTAATAGGGGTAAGGCAAAGCAATATCTTCAAGCCTATGAAGACGCCATTAACGACTGTTCAAAAATTATTCAGATCAATCCAAAGAATAAAGATGCATACTACATGCGAGGTGTGCTTCGAATCACCTTTGGTGACATGAAGAATGGCTGCCTCGACTTAAGTAAAGCCGGTGAGCTTGGAGATATGCGTGCGTATGAAATGATTAAGGAAAAGTGTAATCAGAAATCGCAGGAAGGGGATGGAAGTTACTAGTCCATTAATGGTTAAAAATTAATCAGGTAATTTCCTTTTTGATTTTAAGGGATTCTAACAACTGGAGATTCAACTATATAAAAGAAGGCTGCCTTGTGGGGCAGCCTTCTTCATTTATAGATTCTGTAAGATTATTTCTTACCAGCGTCTTTCTTAGGAGCTTCAGCTTTCTTAGCACCAGCGGCAGGAGCAGCAGCGCCAGCAGCAGGAGCAGCAGCAGGAGTAGCACCAGCAGCAGGAGCAGCAGCGGCAGCAGCAGCAGTTTCGTCAGCCAATTTAGCTGAGCGAGGAACTTCAACTACAGCAATGGATGCTTGCTTTGGATCCAACAAATCAAGATTTGCGATTTTAACATCACCTACTTTTACAGCATGATGAAAATCAAGACCAGACACATCCACGTCAATATGATCAGGCATATCTTTTGGAAAGCCATACACTTTTAGTGAAGATCTCTTACCTACCAAGGCACCACCTTTTGTAACCCCTGGAGCTTGTCCAATCAGTCGCAAAGGAATGCTCATCTTAATTTTACGTTCATCGCTTATGCGAAGAAAATCGGCATGAAGAATAACTTCACTTACCGGGTGAAACTGTACTTCTTGCAAAATTGCTTGTCCTTCTTCACCTTCAATGTTGAAGTGAACAAAGTGAGCTTCATTGGTGTACACCAATTCGCGGAATAATACCATAGGTGAATGAAAATGAATTTGTTCATTACCTCCGTATAAAACGCACGGTACGGATCCTTCGTCTCTTAATTTCTGAGACTCCACCTTACCGAGATTTGCTCGTCTATACCCTATAATCTCAATGGTTTTCATAATTGTTTTTGTTTATTGTTTTG
>DAIQPD010000187.1:0-7972 GCA_036787535.1 Chryseolinea sp. | reverse complement strand
TTAACCAGCGTACTGCTTCCCTGAGCAGTTGGAAAAACGGTAATATCAGCCAATACAACATGCGGTGGACACGATAGCACATAAAGAATGATATCAGCAATATCTTCTCCTTTTAATGGAGTCATTCCGGTATATACATTTTTTGCTTTGTCTTGGCTTCCCTTAAAGCGAACCAAAGCAAACTCGGTTTCAACCAAGCCAGGATTGATAGACGTTACCTTAATCCCAAATGAATTTAAGTCCATGCGCATGCCGCGTGTCAAGGCATCTACTGCAAATTTGCTGGCGCAATACACATTACCATTTGGATACACTTCTTTGCCAGCAATTGAGCCAAGATTTATTATATGCCCAGATTTTCGTTCGGTCATTCCCGGTATTACTTCTCGTGAAACATACAGTAATCCTTTTACATTGATGTCTATCATTGCATCCCAATCTTCTATGCTTCCGGTTTGTATGGGATCTAAACCATGGGCATTGCCCGCATTGTTTAATAAAACGTCAATTGCTTTCCATTGATTGGGAAGGGATTCAATTGCTACTTTTACTTTTGAATGATCACGTACATCAAATGAAAGTGTTGTTACCTCTGTTAATGAAGAGAGTTCTTTTTGCAGAGCCTCAAGCCGATCGTTCCTTCTGCCACAAAGAATCAATTTGAAATTATTTTTTGCCAACAAGCGGGCAGTTGCTTCACCAATGCCCGATGTTGCACCTGTAATTAATGCGATTCTGTTTTGCATGTTATTGAAAAAGTAAATACAGCGTAATGGTATTGGTGTTGATCCGCTGGAGCGGCTGACCGTAAATATTAGTAGTGTTGTCTAACATATTTAACAGGCCACGCGAATATCTGAGTTCTGGAGAAAATTTAAACAACGGAAAATAAAGGTCGAATCCTAAGCCTGCTTCTAAACTTAAATTGGTTGAGCTTACTTCAAGCGCATCAGTTAGTTGTTCTAATTTCTTTTTTCCGGAGGCATCGAATCCGGGTTTTAGCCCGCCAATCATATACATTCTGATATTATCTCTTCTTTCCGATTTGTATTTTAATAAAATAGGAAACTCCACCATTGTAGTTTCAATCAACTGATCTTGATACGTTCTGTTTGTGTTCTGATAACGAAGTTTGTTTTCATAAAATGCCACTTCTGGTGTAATGCGAATATCGAAGAATTCACTGATGCGATAATTTACGATAAATCCCAATGCAAATCCGGGTGACCAATCTGGTGTAACAGAATGCAGGGTGTCCAGATCGGGTCGATTAACAAATTGATCTGAATAGTTTATTTGGTAGGCAGTGGTATGAAGGCCGATCAAAAAACCATAGGTAAGTCTCTTTTCATCGTAGTTCGGATTATTTTTTCGAACCCAACGTACCTTTTGCTGCGCTTCACTTTGGAAGGCACAACACAGTAATACCAGAGCAAAAATTATTTTGTTCCGGTGTAGATTGAGCTGATGCCAAACGTAAGTGTTCTGCATTGTGTTTTATTAAATCCTACACGATGTAATACTTCTATAAAATCATTTCCATCAGGGAATGCTTCAACAGATGCTGGTAAATAGGTATACGCTGCATTGTCTGCCGAAACCATTCTTCCAACGCCCGGCAAAATACTTTTAAAGTAAAAATTATACAGTTGTTTGAACGGAAAAACCCGCGGTTTAGAGAATTCCAAAACCACCAGCATGCCATTCGGTTTGAGTACTCGCCTGATTTCACTCAATCCGAGTTCTAAATTTTCAAAGTTCCGCACACCAAAGGCAACGGTTATAGCATCGAATTTATTCTCTTCAAAGGGAAGATTTTCTGAATCACCTTCCAGTAACTCTATTTTTGCCTCTAATTTTCGATCTCGAATTTTTACCCTACCGGCATCAAGCATACCTGTTGAAATATCTATTCCAACAATTTTGTCAGGATTGAGAGACAATGCCTGAATAGCGAAGTCGCCTGTTCCGGTGGCAACATCCAAAATCAACTTCGGATTATGAGTACGCAATAAATTGATCGCCTTCCTTCTCCAAAGCTTATCGATACCCAGACTTAAAAAATGATTGAGGAAATCGTAGCGATGGCTAATGTTATTAAACATTTTGGCCACCTGCTCTTTCTTTGATGTCTCTTCGTTGTAAGGTACTACCGTCATCTGTCCGCTTTTCCGTTTATAACAAGGCGGAAAGTTAGAGGGTTTAGGATTATCAACGAAATCAGTTTTGTAATACCTTAAATTCTACACGTCTATTGAGCTCCCGGCCTTCGTCTTCATCATCATTGCTGGCCAATGGCTTAGATTTCCCATATCCGACAGCCTGAATTCTGCGAGAATCAATGCCTTTCTTGGTTAGGTAATCCTTAACCGCTTCTGCGCGTTTCTTTGATAGGAATATATTGTATGCCTTTGTTCCGACAGCATCGGTGTGACCTGCTAATTCGATGATCATACCTTCATTCTGTCGCATCATGTTTTCCAATTTATTCAACTCGCCATAGGCCTCTGTTGTAAAGGTTGCCTTATCGAAATCAAAGTAAATGTTGTGTAGGATGGATGAAACACCCACAGATAATTTCCGCATCTCAATTGTTCTGGAAAGGGACTTCTCAGCTGTAGTAGCGCCTTCTAGTTTTAGATTGAAATTTTGAAATACATATCCTTCCAGTTCAACAGACAATCGATAATCTTTTGATTTGGGACTGACAATACTAAACTGATAAACGCCATTTCCCTGAGGTGATGAACCTACAACCACATTATCTTTCGCTCCCTGAAGTTTAATCTTAACCTCCAACGGACTTTTGTCTGCGGCATCAATAACCGTAACAGTATATTTTATCGGAATGATTTCTTTCTTCGGCTCTACCTTTGGAACTACTACAACCTTTGGTTCATCCTTTGGAACAACAACCGGAGGCACATCCACAACAGGTGGTGTAATTGTGGCAACTGTTGTTGTGTCTTTAGGTTCTTCTACAGGAGGCTTTGCAACTACAGGTTGAGTATTCTTCAGTCCTTCAGGTATGGTGATCAGGTAAATATCGAGGTAGCCCATTCCATCTTCTCTTACGGAAGAATAATAAGCGCGCTTGGTGTCTTTGGATGACACAAAATAAATATCATCATCAGGCGTGTTAATCGGATATCCTAAATTCACTGGATCAGCCCATTCGTTTGTGTTTGGATCGTATGTGTTTTTAAAAACATCAAAACCACCCATACCTTTATGACCTTTGCTGCTGAAATAGAGGGTGACATCATCGTAATCGATAAATAACCCATCTTCATCCATTTCTGTATTGATCTTCGGACCAACGTTCTTCACGTTTGTCCATTGCCCTTTGCTATCTTTTGTAGCGCGGTAAATATCTAATCCACCAAAACCGCCTGGCCTGTTACTGGAGAAGTAAAGTGTCTTTTCATCTGTAGAAATGGTGACGGATTTTTCCATGAAACTAGAATTGATGATTCCAGGTAACGGGGCGGGCTCACCCCAGACACCAGCAGCGTCACGTTCACTATAGTAAATATCACCACCACCATCATCCTTATATTTAAACAAGATACTTCCATCTGCCGATAGCGCTAGATTTGAATCATGATATGGTGTACTTAGTGGAGCTCCTATGTTTTTGGCAAACGCCCATTTGCCACCAACCTTAGTAGAGGTAAAGATATCCTCCCATGGCTTGTTATCATCCGCCACGTTTTCATTTAAGTTGTCGTCTCTTCTTCGTGTCGTGAAAACTATTTCATTTTCAGCTTCATTTAAAACTGGGCCGTAATCTTCAAATTCAGAATTGATTTCTCTACCTATATTCACTATGGAAAAGTTTCCTGGATTCGCCACAAAGTCTCTTCCGTTTTCGCACTCAAAAATACTTCTGTCTGTACTTGCCAGAGTTTCCTTATCCTTTCCCTGATAGTTCGGTTTGCTGGCCAATTTAGCTTTGTACAAATTGTAGTATTCAATGGCCTTGTTAAAATTTAAGCCGTATTGATAACTTTTAGCGATAGAATATAATAGATCAAACTTATAGTCTGGATCTTGCCTATAAACACGCAAGAAGTATTTGGTGGCCAAATCCTTACCAATGGTCATTAAGTGATAGCGACCAGCCTCATAATTGGCTTTAAGGAAAGTGGTGTCCATGTCGGCCGCAGTGGTGACTAGATCCCGGGCATCATCAATCGCTTTTGTTGCCTCCATGATCAGATCAGCCTGTTCCATTAATTGCTGGGCAAGTTCTTTGGGGTCTTGCTGGCTGAAACCAGGAGTGAAAAGCGCCAATGAGAGAGTTAAAAAAATCAGTACTCTTTGGATACTGCGCATTGCTAAAAAAGTTTTGTATCTGAAATTATGTATAAAAAAGTATGTCAAGATAGCACAAGTTAATAAAAACTATGAATTTCGGCACATAATATTCTGGTCATAAAACCCACGGCCAGCACAAACTTAGTATTTTACGCCTCAATCATTACTTTAACCATGAAGATAAAACAGGCCGAGTTCATTTCCAGCTTTGCGGATGTAAAAAAATGCCCTCCGCCAGAGAAGCCTGAGTTTGCCTTTATCGGCCGGTCGAATGTGGGTAAATCCTCATTGATTAACATGCTTACCAATTCTAAAAAACTGGCTAAGACTTCTGTAACACCCGGTAAAACCCAAACAATCAATCACTTTCTGATTAATGATAGTTGGTATCTGGTCGATCTTCCTGGTTATGGTTATGCCAAGGTAGGCAGAAGTACCCGACAGGGTTTCGGTAAAATGATCGAAGATTATGTTCTAAAACGTGAAAACCTTTCCTGCCTTTTTATTTTGATTGATGCCCGATTGGAGCCTCAGAAAAATGATTTAAGCTTCATCCATTGGGTGGGTGATAAGGGTGTACCGATGGTTATTATTTTCACTAAGGCCGACAAACTTTCAAAAAATGATCTTCAAAAGAACATCAGCCAATTCAAAAAAAGATTGTCCGAAGATTGGGATGAATTGCCACCCATGATCATCTCATCATCCAAAACAAAGGCAGGCCAGGAAGAAATACTGCTGTGCATTGAGGATGCGATTAACATTGAGGGTTAGTCCATAGGTAATGGTCGATAGTCCATAGTAGTGCACTACATTTCCAATCCATGAATACTTTTTAATTACCTTATCCTTAATTTTCCCTATCAAACAGAAAGTAAAAACCTTTCCTCTTAATCAAGTAACTGTTGACTATTGACTGTGGACTGAGGACTTTTATTTCATTAGATTTGCCCCTCAAAAAAATTAAACATGACTTTAGCAGACATAGCAACACTTTCGGGCAAGGGCGGACTATATAAGGTAGTAGCACCAACAAAATCAGGTGTGATTTTAGAATCCTTGGATGAAACGAAGACAAAAATTGTAGCGAATGCCAGTAATAAATTATCGTTGTTGCATGAAATCTCTATATATACTACCAGTAAAGAAGGTACTGTAGCATTAGAGGAAGTAATGAAAAAGATTCACAGTGAATTTGGGAATGATTTGGGTGTTGATGGAAACTCCGATGGAGCAGAACTAAAATCCTTTATGAAAGCCATTGTCTCTGACTTCGATGAGAACCGTGTTTATGTTTCCGACATCAAAAAGTTGATTAAGTGGTATGGCGTTATTTTAAAATACGCTCCTGAGATTTTGGCATAACTGATTAACAAGCCGTACCGCAAGATGCTAAGCGAATCGGTTTTAGTTTGCCCGGCCGTGCAAAGCAAAAATGTTTGCAATCATTATGGTTATATTTTGCATTAAGAATAATCTACCTCAACATGAAATACAATTTCTATTGCGAACTTGGGCAAAGAACGTTGGTGTTGAAGTTCTGTTTGCTCCTGATTCTGTTGAAGGTATCAGCGTAGGCCAAACGGCAGACAGTAGAATTCAAACTTCAGGAAATTTTTCACCTGATTACTTCCGACATATTAAACTTAACGCGCAATGTCTGGTGGAGAACCAAGATGGGAAACCAGACTATCTGGCCACTGCATTTTACATGCTCAACTGCATTCAGGAATTCAATGATCCTGACCCTGATGAATTAGGTAGGTTCCGCTTCAGTAACAGTTATCAGCACCTTTATAAAAACGCAGCAGAGAACATTGTTCAAGGTTGCTTTAATGAGATCTCTACGATTTGTGAAATACCTTCACCAACAGAAAAAACAAAATTCTTCCTTACGCATGATATTGATTCAGTTTATGGTGCTATTCTGGAAGATGGATTTAATGTTATTAAAAAGGGGCGTATAGATCTCTTTTTAAGAATGCTTTTCAACATCGCCATTCAAAAACCTGACTGGTTAAATATGGACAAAATTATGTCCATTGAAAGTGAGTATGATTGCAAATCTGTTTTCTATTGGATTGTTAACCAGGGCAGAATAAATAAGCGGGAAGTAAATGCTGATTATTCTTTTCATTCTTCAACGATTCAGAAAAACCTGAAAGCGGTTAAAGAGAGTGGTTTTGAAAATGGAATACACAAAAGTATTTCAGTGGATTCTCTTTCGGATGAAATTAAAAAATTCGGGACACTTCCAATAGGAAATAGATATCACTACCTGAAGTTTCACCTGCCCGAGATGTATCATCAGGTCGAATCATCCGGAATAAAAGTAGATGCCAGTGTAGGCTTCGCTGAAGAAATGGGGTTTCGCAATAGTTATGGATTACCTTTTAATCCTTTCGATTTCAACTCAATGAAACCCTTTTCATTTGTTGAAGCGCCTTTACATATAATGGACAGAACATTCTTTCAGTATAAAAAATCAAACCCACGAGACGCGGAGAAAGACATTTTAAACTTCTTTGAAAGGAATAAAGAGAACTGTGTGCTCTCTATATTGTGGCATAATAACTTTTTTACAGATTATAAATTCAAAGGATATCTTGATCTTTACAAGAAGTTATTGTCTTACATAAAAGACAATAACTATAAAGCCATAAGCCAGGACGAAATCATTCAGAAATATTCAATAGTATAACATGGCCATTACAATACGCTTACTTCAAAATCAGGAAGTTGAACTGGCCAACACATTCTTTAATAAAGTGTATCAGGTAAACAGGCCCATCGAAAATTTTAAATGGGAATTTTTAGACGGACCTTTCGGTAAGGCCATTTATGTAATAGCCGTTGATGAAACGAGTATAACCACGACAAAAATTGTTGGTATTCAATGTGCCATTCCAATTGAGTTAATAAGCAGTAAAGGAAAGATTGTACTCACTGCCAAATCTGAAGATACATTAGTTGATCCTGCCTATCGAGGTCAAAAGATCTTTGAACGGATGTATGAACTTCTCTTTGATGAATGCCGGAAGTCAGGCATTCAATACCTTTGGGGATTTACTCCTGCACAAAAAGCATTTGAGCGAATTGGTTTTGAAATTCCTTTCAAAGCAGAACAAGCACTACTCGTTTTCAATCCGTTAAAAGCATATTATTATTTGAAAAGTTTAAATGCGAAGAATACATCAGTTGATAAATTAAAAATCCTTGGCCTATCCATTTTATCATGGATAAAAGGTTTCAACCGATATTTCATCAGCTTAAAGGATAGCGATTTGCGAGAAGTTTTAATTCGAAAGAAAAATGACGTCTTTCAAACTAGCTATAGCGATAAGGATTACTTTACCTTGAATGAAACGGACGGATATATGAAATGGAGGATCGATCAGAACCCATTTCAAAATGGATACAGCTGTTTTCAACTTCATAAAAATGAAAAGGTATCAATCGATGTTATTTTGAATGTTAGAGCGAATGTCGCTTATCTGGAACAAATGTTTTCTTGCCAGAATGAGACGGCTCCTGTCCTAGCATCATTGGCAGCAAATGCAAGTAAAAAAAATGTGCCTCTTATACGGGCACTTTGCTTTAGCACAAATGAAGAACTTGTATTACAGGGTAATCAACTTACAAAAGCTGGGTT
>DAIQPD010000186.1:0-8011 GCA_036787535.1 Chryseolinea sp. | reverse complement strand
TATACAAAATGGAAAATTACTCAAATGACCCAGCAAAATTGGCTGACATGAACAACAGCGAAGCCAAATGTCCGTTTCATGGTGGATCGCTAAAGCAAACTGCTGGCGGTGGCACAGGTAACCGTGACTGGTGGCCTAATCAATTGAAGCTGAATATACTTCGTCAACATTCTTCACTGTCCAATCCAATGGACAAAGCCTTTAATTATGCTGAAGAGTTTAAGAAGCTCGATCTGAAAGCAGTGAAGAAAGACCTCGTGGATTTAATGACAGACTCACAGAGTTGGTGGCCTGCAGATTACGGTCATTATGGTCCGTTCTTCATTCGTATGGCATGGCACTCTGCGGGTACTTACAGAATCTCTGATGGTCGCGGTGGTGCAGGTGCAGGACAACAACGTTTCGCTCCCCTTAATAGCTGGCCTGACAACGCGAGTCTCGATAAGGCGCGCTTGCTCATCTGGCCAATCAAACAGAAATACGGCAATAAAATTTCATGGGCAGATTTGATGATTCTTACAGGTAATGTCGCGCTTGAGTCAATGGGCTTCAAGACTTTTGGTTTTGCTGGCGGACGTGAAGATGTTTGGGAGCCACAGGAAGATGTGTATTGGGGTTCAGAAGGTGAATGGTTAGGAGACAAACGCTACACGGGGGATCGAGAATTGGAGAACCCATTAGGTGCTGTTCAAATGGGTTTGATTTATGTGAATCCGGAAGGACCAAATGGAAATCCTGATCCACTTGCATCTGCTCGCGACATTCGTGAGACGTTTGGTCGTATGGCAATGAATGATGAAGAAACAGTAGCACTTATTGCTGGCGGTCATACCTTTGGCAAAACACACGGTGCCGCTGATCCGAGCAAATATGTTGGTAGAGAACCGGCTGCAGCAAGTATTGCAGAGCAAGGCATCGGTTGGAAAAATTCCTTTGGAACAGGCAGCGGAGCAGATACCATTACGAGTGGACTCGAAGGTGCATGGACAACTACTCCAACAAAATGGAGCAATAACTTTTTTGAAAATCTATTCGGCTTCGAATGGGAATTAACCAAGAGCCCTGCTGGTGCCCAACAATGGAAACCCAAAGCTGGCGCTGGAGCAGGGACTGTACCCGATGCTCATGATTCTTCAAAGCGTCATGCTCCAACAATGCTTACGACTGACCTTGCATTGAAACTTGATCCGATCTATGGACCAATCTCCAAAAACTTTTTTGAAAATCCGGACAAGTTTGCTGATGCTTTTGCACGCGCATGGTATAAGTTAACGCACCGCGACATGGGTCCGGTTGCACGTTACCTTGGACCAGAAGTTCCGAAAGAAGAATTGATCTGGCAAGATCCTATTCCAGCTGTTACTCATAAATTGGTTGATGCTCAAGATATCGCATCACTAAAAAGTAAGGTATTGGCTTCCGGTTTGTCTGTGTCTGAATTAGTATCTACTGCGTGGGCATCTGCATCTACATTCCGTGGTTCTGATAAACGTGGTGGTGCAAATGGTGCGCGCATTCGTCTGGCACCCATGAAGAATTGGGAAGTGAACAACCCTGCTCAATTGGCAAAAGTGCTTAAGACACTTGAGGGAGTTCAAAAAGAGTTTAATGCAACAGGAAAAACCATTTCGCTTGCGGACTTAATCGTTCTGGCTGGATGTGCAGGTATTGAAAAGGCAGCGAAGAATGGTGGTAATGAGGTAACCGTACCTTTCATTCCTGGACGTGGTGATGCTTCACAGGAACAAACTGACGTTGAATCATTCGCAGTGCTTGAACCAGAAGCGGATGGATTCAGAAATTACTTTAAACCAAAACACACAGCAACATCTGAGGATTTGCTTGTAGATAAGGCACAGCTACTAACACTTACCGCTCCTGAGTTGGTTGTTCTTCTAGGTGGCATGCGAGTGTTGAACACGAATTACAATCAGTCGAAGCACGGTGTATTTACCTCGCGTCCTGAATCGCTTACAAATGATTACTTCCTGAACTTGCTTGATCTTAACAATACCTGGAAAGCGACATCTGATTCGCAAGATCTGTTTGAAGGTAGTGATCGTAAAACAGGTAAAGTAAAGTGGACAGGAACTCGCGTTGATCTTATCGCAGGTTCAAACGCAGAGCTTCGCGCCATCGCAGAAATTTATGGATCATCGGATTCTCAAATGAAGTTTGTGAAAGACTTTGTTGCTGCATGGAACAAAGTAATGAACCTGGATCGTTTTGATCTGGCTTAAATTCTAAGTCTAAATTATTTAATAGTTAAAGGTAGTCTGGTAACGGACTACCTTTTTTTGGGTTTCTAAAAAAGTTTTCTGAATTATCAGCTAAATTGGTGCGATTAAACTATTACATCAATGTTAAAAAAATTATCCTTCCTACTTCCACTAACAACGATTATCGTATTCATTAGCGTGAGCTCATTCGCTCAAAAAATTAATGAACCTCAGGATGTGAATGCTCAATGGTCTCAACCTTATCAACCTTTTCGAATTGTTGGTAATGTGTACTATGTCGGTACTTATGATTTGGCTTGTTATCTCATTGTAACTTCTGACGGAAGCATCCTGATTAATACTGGACTTGCTGCTTCTTCAAGTATGATCACAAAAAATATTGAGGCTCTGGGCTTCAACGTTGATGATATAAAAATATTACTGAATACTCAAGCGCATTACGACCATGTAGGTGCAATGGCTGAACTCCAAAAACTAACAGGTGCTAAGATGCTGGTAAATGAAAAAGATGCCAAGGCGTTAGCCGATGGTGGTGTCTCTGATTATGAGTTAGGTAAATACGGAGTTACGTTTAAGCCAATCCATGTTGATGGTAAACTTAAAAATGGTGATACTATTAAATTGGGAGCTATGCGAATAGTCATGCTTCATCATCCTGGTCATACAAAAGGCTCCAGTAGTTTTTTATTTGATGTGAAGGACGAAAACAAGAGCTACAGAGTGTTAACCGCTAATATGCCGTCAATCATCACCGAAGAAAAATTTTCTAACATTTCTGCCTATCCGGATATCGCAGGTGATTATGCGTACACATTGGAATCGCTAAAAAAATTAAAGTTTGATCTCTGGCTCTCATCCCATGCTAGTCAGTTTGGACTTCATGCCAAGCATAAACCAGGAGATGCTTATAATCCCCAAGCTTTTTCCGATAGAGATGGGTATGACCAATCTATTCGTGATTTAGAGGATCTGTACGTAAAGAAGCTGGAACAAAAATAACATACGGTAATTCTGATTACACAACATTAATGATCACATTCCCTGTCTTATGTCCCTCTTCAACATACTGATGTGCCTGGGCAGTTTGAGCTAATGCGTAACGTTTATCGATGAGTGGTTTAATTTTGTTCGATGCAATCAGTTCGGTAATGTACTTCATATCATCAACACTCTCCCCTGCCAATGCGAAAATGAATTTCTTTTTTGTGGTCCACGATCTCCATAATCCGCGCAGCATTCTGGATGGGTTGGTATTGGCCATCAAATAACATCCTTCATCCTTCAGTGCGGTAGCACAATCATCGAACGAACTTCCATACACAACATCAAAGATCACATCATACTTTTTTCCATTCTTTGTAAAATCCTCTTTGGTATAGTCGATAACATGATCTGCTCCGATACTTTTAATTTTATCCAGTTTGTTTGTGCTTTCAATAGCCGTTACTTCTGCACCAAAAAATTTAGCCAATAGTACTGCGTAACTACCTATACTTCCACCGGCTCCTATTACTAATACATGTTGACCAGCAATAACATTGGCTTTACGAAGAAAATGCAATGCATTAAGGCCCCCAACAATAACGGTAGCCGCTTCTTCAAAACTCACTTCCGGTAATTTGATTGCCAGTGCTGTGGCTTTTACTTTTTTATATTCCGCGCAAGAACCCATCTGCATACCGCCCGATCCCAATACTGCATCACCGATTTTAAACGTGGTAACATTCTTACCTATAGATTCCACTACACCTGAAAACTCCATACCCGGTATTAGATTTTTTGGCTTGCTGTAACCCATAATCAAGCGAACCGGAATTCTTGTCCAAGCAGGTAAGGTAAGATTACGCAGTTCACAGTCGCCCATCGTAACAGTAGCGGCATGTACTTTTACTAATACATCATCATCTCCGGGAATGGGTTTTGATACTTCAGTAAGTTGAAGCACATCTGGTGATCCATATGCTGTACAAACAATTGCTTTCATAGTTTGTGTTTGAATACGTTCGTTTCAAGAAAAAACAAAATGAAACCTTTAGCTTTCTGTTACTTGTATCAGTCGACTATATTGCTCCTCCGTTACACAACATCCAAAGGATTAACATCATCAGGTGATAGAATCAAATAGGAAACCAGAATTTGAATGAAAGGTATCACATCTTCATCAGGCATCCTATCTAGTTACTGTACCAGGCTTGGCCAACCCACTGCTGGAAACTATACATCATCAATTCTTTGAGATAGTAGCGTCCATCAAAATCCAGCTATCCGGATCGAGAACAATTTTTTCAGGTTCAACATCAACAGCAAAAACAGTTGCAATCTTTTTATCCGCAACCGATATTGTTTTGATCAGGGGTAGTTTCTGGTTCGGCAAATAAATAGCAACCTGCATAGGTATTTTAAACAGACTGCCATCCTGCTGAGTTTGATTCAAAGTAATGTTAAGTTCTTTCTTATTCTTATTGTATTGCCAGGTCGCTTTTACTTTCAACGTGCCAGATTTATAAAGCCATTGATCGAAGAAATTTTGCAAGTCCATGCTTGAAGCCAGCTCCATTTCTTTTATGAAATCCGCTGTAGTAGCATTTCGATTCTGATACTTTGTGTAGTAGGCTTTAATTCCTTTCCAAAAATTATCGTTGCCAACTACTCCGCGCAACATGTGCAACGTCCAACTCCCCTTCTGATACGTTTGCGAGCTTGTAACCTGACTCATGTCTTTCAAGTTATCATGAATGATTCTATAGTTTGGATTCTTCAACGAGAAATCGTCAACTCTTTTTTTGCTGTTTGCCAGTTCTTTCATGAAGGCATCATGTCCATATTCATGTTCAATAAATAACAGGGTGAAATAAGTAGCAAATCCTTCACTAAGCCAAACATCATCCCAATCAGATTCTGTTACTGCATTGCCAAACCATTGATGCGCTATCTCATGGATAACCACATTTCGCCAGCGCTCGTTGCGATCGCCCACCACAGAGGTTTCACTATAGAGAATAGCCGAAGCTGCCTCCATGCCACCGCTGACACTGTTGGATTGAATGTTCGCTAACTTTTCGTAAGAGAATGGGCCAACAAAATCACTATAAAATTGTAACACCTTTTTAGTGGGTTCTGCAAAATCATAAAACCCTTTCTCACGATCTTGTGGATAAACCCACGTCTCAATGGATTTGTGATCGAACTCATCTACATATTGAACAGCAAAACGTGCCACCCCGAGCACATACAACCACGAAGCAATCGGAATGGATTGTTTCCAATGTGTCATTCGATTTCCATTGGCTACATATGATTCTTCAACTTTCAATCCATTACTCACCACTTGATACTGAGCCGGTGCTGTAACAATAAATTCACAGGTGGATTTATCATACGGATGATCAATCATGGAAAGCCAGTTTCTTCCTTTGTCGGGCCAGTTATCGCTAAAGAATGTCCGGTCACCATATTTGTTGTTGGCAATCTTAAGTCCGGAGGCCGGTATACCTGAATACGTAATTGTGTATTGTCTTCGTTCATTTACTTGAGAAGGTACCGGAAGCATGATCTTGAGTTCATCCTTTTCATGTGTATAAATTAATGGCTTGTGATCGGAGACTACGCTACTCACGTGCATGCCTTGGTTTTGCAAATCAGGCGTGCCTTTTATTAAATCCAGTCTAAGAATTTCAACACCATTTCCCACATACTTGACGTCTACTGTTACTTCGCATTTAATTTCATCGGTAGCATCAGAGAGTGTGATTCGAAAGATATAATTAACCACATCGATCTTTGGATTTTTAGGATAGGTGTCGGCTAAAGAAATGGACGAACTAATTAAAAGTAATACAATACCAAGAAGGCTATTTTTCATATTCATAATTTCATTGCGAGAAGATATCCAGAATCTATTTTTTAAAGGGTAACTCTACTGGTGGCCGAAATTCCATCAATCCTTTTTCTTTGACCGTGCGCTCTACATCTTCAATACTGGAAGGAACAAAAGCACTTAAGTTTTCGACACCATCCGCGGTTACTAATGCAACATCTTCAATGCGTATATAAAGCCTTTCTTCATGAATCCAGATCATGGGATCGATGGTGAAAACCATACCGGGTTTAAGTTTCACACCATGCACCTGACCAACATCATGAACAGCCATACCAACCGGGTGTTGAAAATGGCCTCGAAATTTTACACCTGCTTCTACTGCCTTTAAATGTGCAGGCTTTACAAATTTTTTACCGACCAGATATAGCTTCATGTCGGCTGCAGCCTGATCAAGTACATCCTTATCTGTAACACCCGGCTTTATATATTTAAACAGTGCATCACGGTAAGCCACAATATAGTTGTATAACTCTTTCTGTTCACTGTTAAACTTTCCATTAACAGGCCAGATGCGGGTTACATCGCTCGTATAATTTTTATAGTCTGGGGCATAGTCCATAATCACCAGATCGCCATCAACAAGTTTATCGGTCTTATGAAAGTAATGGCCCATGTAAGCATTGGTGCCACCACCAATAATTGAAGGATAGCCATCCCCTCGTGCTCCATGCACGTAAAAAATATATTTGGCAGCAGCATCTAATTGATATTCATAAATACCGGGTTGGGTTGACTTCATTGCTTCTATAATCCCGAGTCCTGCAATTTGTGTGGTTTTACGAATCACGGCAATTTCGCTGGTGCTTTTAATGAGGCGCATCGAATCAAGTATGGGTGAGAGATCCCGAATTTCAAACTGCGGAAATCTTTCTGTTAGCTTCCTGACAAACTCTGCTTCTCTCGATACGTGCCCATCCCAGGGATCAGCAGCCGCACGAGCCTGGCTGTATAACAATTCATCGCGACTATCATTCCCAATTTCTGCAGGACTTAATTCAGTATACAACAAAGGTGCTGGCGGTCTTATCAACCCGGTACCCACTAGATTGGTTGATAAAAACTCAATGCCTCTTACCTGATCAACCCCTGTGAGTTGTTTTACCAGATCTGGATCATCTGCTGATAATACTTTTCCCTGGCCCCGCTCAGTGTCTTCATCGCGATGCGGGAGATAAAGAATAGTTTGTTTGTTTTTTCCGTTGATGAGCAAATATGCATGTGGTGATTCCAGCCCGGTAAGATAATAGAAGGTATTTGATTGCCTGAAAACAGTAAAACCCGGAATGCCACTAGCTCCTTGAATGACAGCAATTGCGTTGTTGCCAATGTCATCTGCTATTTTCATTCTGCGCTCTGCAAATTCTTCCTTTGTGAAGTCAGTTTGGTAATGATGTTTGTCCTGAGCTATTGCCGGATGACAAAAAATGAAAGCCAAAATGAATGCGGAGAAAATGTGGTTTCTTTTCATAGGTTAGAAAATTGCTAAGAATTAAATATAGGTCTTTTATAGAATTGATCTTAATTCAAAACGATAATACGGTTGTCGCACTGTGTATATGCAGGTGAAGTGCAAGGCATTACTAAATATTCCTGAATATACTATGTTCCTTGCTATGCGACCTTAAAGCAACAAGACAACTTTAAAAATGTTCAACTAAATATTATGGTTGTGTCGTTGGTATTCATCCAACAACATCTCCTGCTACGGTCGATGCGAGCCTCATCATGCCTTTATGTAGTACACGTCCTTTTAGAGAGACGATGATTGAAAGCCTCATTACCAACTCCTTGTACCTATAGCTTCTTCAACCCTTTTATCTGATTCTTATCGGCTTCTATAATGCTAATAGCATATCCCCCACCAGATGCTGACCACTGCGATAATTTTGAT
>DAIQPD010000185.1:0-8031 GCA_036787535.1 Chryseolinea sp. | reverse complement strand
TGGAGTAAAAGGTCCTTGATCGACAAATGAATTGAGAAAGTTTTTTAATCTATCCAGAAACACTTTTAGGTCTTCGGTTTTTACATCGATGCTTGAAATATCCTTGACTAATTCCTCCAGTTTTTGAGTAGATACATTTAAAACTATTTCACAAAGAATGTATCTATCAAAGGCCGCAAGGCGATATGGGTATTTTTGGAGCGAATGACTTATCAAAAGACCATCAAATATTAAGGCTACAATATTCTGATATTCTGAATATGCGTCAGCGACTATAAAGTTTCTATTGACATAGGTGTAGAGGAGGCTGAACTGATGATATAGTTGATAGGTGTAGTTGCCGATTGCTGAGTAATTGCCACCACGGTCGTAGTGCCGCTTTGCAGCAATCAAATCCTTATGCAGTTCATCTGTCTTTTTCTTAATTTGAATAATGAACGTTCTATCTCTAATGGCTTTTAGGGACTCCTTTACATCTCTATTGAGCGTGTGGAGTTCTTCCCAGAGCATCCGTTCTAAATCCAGCGACTTGATGTGATTACTTAACTTCTTGTCATCGTCCTCTTCATAGTAAGAAACCAAATTGAACAATGCAATAAGATTGTAACTAGCGAGGTATGCCTCAATCGGTCTACGTTTTTTTGCTTGCCATACTTTAACTATTTGGCTATAATATTCAAAGGCTTTCTTGTACCCAGAGGCACTCACCAGATAATTACCATATCCCAATTCATATAGTGATATATCATGTCTGGGTGTTTTCAGCTTTTTTAGCATGGCCTTAAGATCCAAGCTTCTAAAGTTGCAGCTAAGACAGTCGCATGACTGGTTCTGGTTTAGTATTATATTTTTTGTAATTCCTTCGTCATTCTCATTTTCGACTCCGAAAAAATGCCTAACGCTAAAGCCAATTACGTTTGGACTTTTGTTTCTTTGCGAAATTGCCTTAAAATCTTTTACACTGGTGAGATGGAATACGTGGGAACGATTTAACGTTTTAAGGACAAAAGAAATTTTCTTTACAGGGTCAGTTACTTTTTTACGCTTCAAATCACGCATCAGACCTGGGTTGAGGACTATCTGTCCATCTGATATTTCAATATTTGTTAGTAGGGTATATATCTCTGGATTTAAGGTGAAGAGGCAATAGTTTTCGTAATGCCAAACGTAATCATCAAGAATGTTAAACGGATAGATATTGGCCAGCAGATGTGGATCTATGAATTCCAGGCCATCGAACGCTATAAGCGTTTTGTAGAGTTCATCGATGATGTGTTGTTTTTTTGCCTTATACTTTTTGAAATTGTATGTGCCACGTATTTCAAGGAGTTGCGTGGTTCTCGATTTGATTGGGTGAACTAGGGCGTTTTGGTGGCAAATAAAAATAAATTGCTTTAGGACATCGTCTTTGTTCAGTTCCTCCAGTTTGAACTTTTGGTACTCCAATTGATCCAGCCCGAAATAAAATCTGATTTCTTTAAAGTTGGATACAAAAACCCAAGGAGCCTTAGTTTTTGGAGCATAGCTGAACGCCTGTTCCACAGGTGAGATGCCGTCAACCTTTTTATCTAGGTCAGTATTGAAGTCTTTAATTTCAACTACGGCTGTGACTTTGGCGGAGATCGTATTTTCCTGAAGTTGAAATATACCAAGAGCAGCATCGGGCTTTGTTCCATCAACAAAAGATTTATGTTCCAGAGCCATTTGCCATTCAGTAGGATGGTCTTCATTGAATCCGAGAATTTTATGAAAGAAGTCGTGCAGAAATCTATACTTGATACTTTCTTCTTTGGACTTGGATAGTTTTCCGGACTTTAATTCATCAATCCATTTGTTTATAATTTCCTTTTTCTGTTCCAATTCATCCTCGGGAATTGGAAACTCAACCATTTTTTCAATCAGCATGGATGGAGAAAAAAGAGAGTCCTCAGATTTAATCTTCATATTTTCTTTTGGTTGTTATTACAAATGCGCATCAAGAATGGTTAAACCGTGAGCCCTTTATTCAATTGAAATTCATATAATGTCTATTGGGCTGAGTAGAAAGCTTTTCGATTTTGGTTGTAAAATCAGTTGCTTGCTCAAGCATTGAGGCCCTCTTATCTACGCAAACCCCAAAGCTTCCCGTTTGCCCAATGGCTCTTCCTGTGAATTGAGTTAACTCTACATATACTATTCCGACATCGGCATGAAGTGGTTCGTTCCATGGAATACCGAAGACACGTTGAACATTGGAGGAGTTAGCTGTTCTGAGAGCCACATTGGGCGTGCGCTTGGCCCTTGCATCATTCAAGACTATAACCATAAGGTATGTCTGATGAAATCCTAATGACTGATACTTGTTTACCTGAATTACCCCTTTCCTAATTTTCTCGGCTCCATTCACCCTGGACACTTCGTCATCAGTCGCTACCGCTTTCACCCGCTTAACTTCGAATGCGATCGATCTATCTGGTTTCGCAGGATCAATTAATAAAAGATCAATGTCTCCTGGCTTGCGGCCAGATTCTACAAACGGATCAGTAAGCCCAAGATATGCCTTGACCGTTGACGGAACTTCAAAAAACTGGCTTACAAGAAATTTGCCCAAGCTTCGGTGAGCTAGTATCCATTTCAGGATTTGCTCCTCAGTATTGGATGTTACGCTCTCTTCATTGTCTGCGGATTCTGCGAAGAAAACCATGCCTCTTTCCCCCGCTAGGGGTTGGATGTCATAGATCACCGTATTAAACACCATTAGAGAGTCCATTCTATTATTTTTATGTAGGCATGAATTAAGTGTCTGAATTACAGATACTTAATTTAATATTATAATTCAACTTATTAGTTGCTTATATAACCATTTAACAAATATATTAAACTAATTAGTGGCAAAATGAGTTATTTTATTAAATTTGGTCATGCTAAATCAAGTTTTTGATGGCGACCAAATCAGAAGTAGAAGCGTTTTTGAACACGTTCAAGGCCAAGATGGAGGTCTTCGATGTGGTTTTTCTGAACAGGGATAAGAACCTTCAGGCGCTAATTGATTTGGAAATAACTAAGGTGAGCAGAAAAGAATTTCTTAAAGAACTAAAAGTCGAAGATTATTTCCGGGGGCCCACAAAGGATGTCGATAACGGACCAGACTTGTGGGAATTTGGCAGATTGCTTAAACAAAAAGAGGTGTACATCAAGATCACTTTCGGAATGATGAACAAACCCGTAATCTGCATATCGTTTCATCTTGCTGAGAAGGCAATAGAATACCCATTTAAAAAATAAACATGAAAAGTCCATTCACAGACGGAGAAGCAATTCTCCAACATGAAAAAAAGGAACTTGAATTTAGAAAAGATGCATTCACCGTAACTCAGTTTTATTATAAGTGTACTGATACGGGTGAAGAATTTACAACGGATGATTTAGATCAGATTAATGTGAATCAGCTGTATAATCAATACCGCGAGAAATATGGAGTTCCTTTCCCTGATGAGATCAGTGAAATACGAGATCAGTATGGATTATCGGCAACAAAAATGTCGGAAATACTCGGGTTCGGTGTTAACAGCTATCGTCAATATGAAGGTGGAGATATACCAACGGTAGCCAGCGGACGTCTGATTCAGGCAGCAAGAGATCCCGAGGAGTTTAAAAAATTTCTGAATGACAGTAAAGCTGTATTGACTGACCGTGAGTTTAAACGGTTTTCAGAACGCGTAGATGAATTGATTGAAAAAAGCAGGGATAACGTGTGGGAGAATTTATTCACGGAACAAATTTTCAGTCATTCCAAACCAACAGAATATACCGGCTATCGGAAACCTTCGCTGGAGCGCATCGCCCTGATCATAGCCTATTTCTCAGAGCATGTCAATGATCTTTGGAAGACCAAATTGAACAAGCTTCTGTTCTATAGTGATTTTCTGAACTACAGGCGTTCTGGCTATTCTATTAGTGGAATTGCCTACCGGGCGATTCCGTTCGGTCCCGTACCGGCAGAGTATGACAAGCTCTATGTAAAACTGAAGGATGATGAATTTGCCAATGTTGATCTTATCGAATTTAATGATGGAAACTATGGCGAGGCAATTTCAGCCATTAAGAAGTTTGAGGAAGAAGCCTTTTCTAAAGTAGAGATAAAAACGCTTGAGGACGTAGTTAAGAAATTTGCCAATTGCAATACGAAGCAAATAGTTGGCATCAGTCACAAAGAAAAAGCATGGATAGAGAATGAGCCCGGACATGAATTGATCAGCTATCAGAAGTACGCATTTGAATTGCAAGCCATACAATGATGGAAGGGATGAAAATAAAAATGCCGAAAGCGTCAACTTCCGGCATTTGACAGGAATATCGATTGGTTGTGTAGCCTCAGTTTTGCTGAGGAGATATTCCGTTTTGTAGTAAAACTGCCGCAAAACTAAGATTGTTTTAATTAATACAAAGCCATCTTACTTGAACGGAAATAACAAAGCCCAATAACACGCCCGGCTATATAGTCTCGTAATCCGAAAAAATGTCCGAGGCATAACTTTAACCTTAAAACAATGTCAAAAGGTAAAAGTCAACATGTAGTACCGCACGATGGCGAATGGGCTGTTAAACGGGGAGGAAGTGAACGGGCAACAACTGTTGTTCCCACGCAAAAAGAAGCAATCAAAATAGCTACCGGGATTGCCAAGAATCAGGGGGCGGAACTTTTCATTCATGGAAGGGATGGACAGATTCGAGAGCGCAACAGTCATGGCAATGACGATTTTCCACCAAAAGGCTAAGGTTATGAAATATGTTAATTTCTATAACCTTAAGCCGGGCGATAAAATTGTCGTACCGAAAAGTTGGATGCAGGTAATTCAACATCACGTGATCTACCTGGGGCAAAATCATCTCGGAGTACATTTGATTGCTGAGAATGCCGTTGGTTCGTATGTGCGAGTAATCGCTGTAGATCAGTTCTTCCAGGAGAACCCACGGGTTACGCGCATTGATCGATTTTCCGGTAACAATGTTCAGCGCAGGCTCGCCATCGAAAGAGCATTAAAGAAGTTGGGACAACCTTACGACTTGATCAATTTCAATTGTGAGCATTTTGCCAACTATGTTCAAAAGGGTGTGTTGAAAAGTGATCAGGTTGGTTGGGGTATTCTACTGCTTGGAGTACTCGCCATTGCAGCATTTGCTGATTGAACTTTTCTGTTTATACATTTTGCCAAAGCGTTCTGATTTTCAGAACGCTTTTTTCTTCAAAAATCTGATTAGCCAATTTTAAAGTCAAGTATGGTAGATCATATTAAATCCCAGGATCGTGACGAACAACAAAATGTTTTTGCATTCGATTTGAAGCATGAACCAATTCACATTTCTGACGCACGAAGCGGTAGGAAGGGATACTTCTGCATGGGTTGTGATCGGGAAATGCAAGCCGTTAAATCGAAAATTCTTGGACGTTCCTCTTACTTCAGACATGATCCAAAAGACGTACTCAGGAAAGGGAAGTGTACTTATTCAGACGAGACTTATCGTCACAAATTATCCAAAGAGATACTGGTGCGGTTAAAACAAATTAAGCTGCCAGCAGTCTACAAATATCCGCCAAAGGGTGAGGCAGGCCTGGCGTATTTATTGAAAGAATCAGAAACTCTTACAGCCCACCATGTTGAAGTTCAACGGCACTTTTACGAGACCGATGATGGGGAGATCGCCTGGGGTTCACAGGTCGAAGCTAACGGAAAGAATCTTCTAATTGTTCCTGATGTGATCTTCTTCAACAAAGAAAACGAACCGATACTTTTTATTGAACTAGTTGTAAAACACGGAATCACTGATGAAAAGAAACTTAAAATAAGAAGGCTTGGCATTAACACCGTGCAGGTTAAAGTGCCAAAAGAGTCACCACAGGAAATAGAAAGATCATTTTTCACTACTGATAAGACAAAATGGGTTTTTAATTATGAGCAAGAAATCACTGACTACCTTCGAATTTCCAAAGGAAATTCAGAGGGAATATCATCTATTGACGAAGTCCAAAGACAGTTTTACGAAGAAACTTTCCGATGCAGAGTTTCACAAATTGGAAACCTTGTACGCTCAATTAAACGATGCCTGGAGTCAAAACCATACCGGGAAATTGATGAGGCAATTAGATCAGAAATATCAAGAGTTGAGAGAAATACAGAAAACAATCGAGAGCGACTTCAGCGAATACAGGAAGGAATCGATGACGAAGCATACAACGGACTTGGAGCAAAAAGAGAGGAACTTAGAATTGAAGAAAACCAAATTTTCAAGGGAGAAAGCAGAGTTCTTCAGCTATTTGAAAAAGTGCAGCAACGATATCAAAGAAAGCGAGAGTCTTTGGAAACAGAAAAAGGACACCATGAATCTGGAGTTGCAGCAGAACTTAAAAGATCAGGAGTCACAGGAATCACTTTTAGCGAACGTAAAAGAGATATTGAAAGAGAAATTAAATCAGAAGAGCTTGCTATTGCAGCAGAACAAACTGTTATCTCACAACTTGAAGTCAATGCAAGAACAGCACCAGAAAAGCTTAAACGACTTGAAGAAGGAATTAGACGAGAATTTGCAAAAAGAGCGGATGATGAAAAATCAGCAATTGAACGAATTGAAGAAGGAAGAAGAACCATTTCAGAAAGATTTGAAAAGTTACGAGGAGACGTTACAGAAAGATTTAATCAATTACGAGAAGAATCTTCTAACCGAATTGAGGAAAGAAATGCTGGCGGAGATACAGAATTGTCCAGACGAATTAAAGAATTACTTTCTATCAGGGGATTACTCATCAATTACATTGAAGAGAACAGCACTTATAAACGAAACAGAAAAGCTTGGGAGTGCTTTAAATCGGGAGCTTACAAAAGTTGGGATTTCGAGCGACAGGTTTCTTAAAGCATTTGATGCTGCCAGTTAGAAGGTAGTATAAATTTCTAGCGGTTATCTTAAAGATAAATCGCACCAAGCTTTACAGACTTTAGCCTGATAGGGTATTGTAAACATTTGCGTTTCCATTGTGGTAATTATGAGGTTGGTTATCTCTCTGAAAATAACTCCATGATCAAATAAAATCGATGACTTCAAAATATTTTAACAAACATGCCAATCCTTCCGCGACACTACGATGAGATAAAATCAGAATTTGAAAAAGACAAAGGATGGCTTCTGCGGTTGCACCTTACCAACAAACAGTATCTCATAAAAGAATTTCTTCCGGAATATCCGCATGATGACTCAATCGGTTTCGAGGCCGAGTCGTTCAACTGGTATGAGTTCTCCAACACAGCTACTGAACGTGAAGATGTATTTATTATTAAAGCATCCTTCCTTGTTATTGGAAGCCTTATCCTTTACGATCAGCTTAGAGAAAGTTTAAGAAAGGAAATCAGATTAAATATTACTGCGGAAATCTTATGCACTTACTATGCAGACTCAGGGAGTATTTTATACATACCCGAAGACTTTACGATTCTAACTGGCGACCTTAAAAAAATCAGTTCGTTCGATGCAGTCGTGTTGAGAGAGTTTAATAATCTCACCATGTTGAAACCCCTTTCTGCGGGTATCTATGACAAAACATGGAGCTTCAATGAACCAAAAAACAAAACGCACGAGTTTATCAGTAGCCTTGACTATTTCTACGAGATCGAAAATATGAACCGGCAGGCTAAATATTTTATAGCTCTTGCCAATACATATAGTCACTATGCCAACGACTATTTTCCACGCGTTGAAGTGGAGCCGTTTATACATTACCAACTCAATCTCACAAGCCATGACAGACGCTACCTTGACTACTGCACAAGTGCTATTCAAAGCATGTATGTTTACTGGGAGAGAATAGCTCTCCTTATTTACCAATACTATAAACCTAAAAATCACAAAAAGGTAAATGATAAGAATCTGAGCTTTACAAAGCTGATGCACGAAATTATTAATGAGCAACAAGCAACTGGAATTGACCTGAGCTGGTTCGTGGACTTTTTAAAAGATGATCATTCAAAGCTGCAAATGCTCAGGCATCCGCTAATACATTTC